>JAYTGZ010000001.1:0-1582 GCA_043733025.1 Pseudomonadota bacterium
ATCGGCGGTAAAAGTCACGGGGATGAGCAAAGGCTGCGAAGCAATCTCAGCGCCATTCGCGGCGGCCTTAAGTTTTTCGTACATCACGCGCTCGTGGGCAGCGTGCATATCGACGACAACCAAGCCATTTTTGTTCTGAGCCAGGATATAAATGCCGCTTAGTTGCGCGAGGGCGAAACCGAGTTCTGGTAAAGCGTCGACCGGCGCCGATTGCTCAACGCCGGCTTGCGCGTAGCTCTCGCGTAGTCCTGAAAACAACGTTTGGTAGAACGTCGCCGGCTGCGCTACCTGCAACTCGCCTTGCTGAAATGGGTTACTTTGCCAGCGCGGATACTCAACGCGGGGAAACTCAGCCGGCGGCGCTATCGCCTCGCCGTTCGTTGCGCGAGGCCGCGCCAGGGCCTTCTCTAGCACATGAAACGCGAAGCGATGAATCGCCTGGCCATCGCGAAAACGCACTTCGGATTTGGCCGGATGGACATTTACGTCCACCAGCGCCGGATCGAGCGATAGAAATAGCACATAGGCCGGATGACGATCGTGATGCAACACGTCTTGATAGGCTTGACGTACCGCGTGGCTGAGCAATTTATCGCGCACATAGCGGCCGTTGACGAATAGGTACTGGGCATCGCGGCCGCTGCGATTGTAAGTCGGCATCGCCGCGAGGCCGGTAAGTTCCAAACCGCCCGCCGCGGCGCAAACGGCGACGGATTGCTCATAAAACTCCTTGCCGAGCATGGCGCTAACGCGGGCATCGGCATGGTCGCGAACCTCGGGCAACTGGCTGATCTGACGGCCGTTGTGCGTCAGCGAAAAACCGATGTCGGGCCGGCTCAGCGCGAGCCGCTTGAACACTTCTTCGCAGTGGGCGAACTCCGTCAGTTCGGTCTTGAGAAACTTGCGCCGCGCCGGTGTGTTGAAATATAAATCTTCCACATCCACCGTGGTGCCGACGGCGCGAGCGGCCGGGGCCGGATGGCTCGGATCGTTAGCGGTCGTCTCGACTCGCCAGCCATGTTCGGCCGTTTGCGCGCGACTGGTCAACGACACCTTAGCGATCGAGGCAATACTCGCCAACGCTTCGCCGCGAAAACCGAGGCTGGCGACGCGCTCCAAATCGTTAAGGGAAGCGATCTTGCTGGTGGCGTGACGCGACAGCGCGAGGGCGAGATCGTCGCGCTCGATGCCGGCACCGTCGTCGGTCACGCTAATACGTTTGATGCCGCCTTGTACGAGTTGCACGCTGATCGCCATCGCACCCGCGTCAAGGCTATTCTCTATCAATTCCTTCAGCGCCGAGGCGGGACGCTCCACCACCTCGCCTGCGGCGATCTGGCTGATGAGAATATCCGGAAGAAGCTGTATGCGACCCATAAGTAGGCCACATTATAACGGGCTGTCGTATCAGTGCACCCAGCGGATCGGCCTATTGATTCACACGATTAACGAATATTCACGCACCTACCCGGAAAGCCAGTATCCATGCGGCTCTCATGGCATGCATTGCCACTAGGTAAGCTGGAAGCGGTTCGTGGCGAGGTAGGGATTTGGGGCGGCCGACACCAACGCACTGCGCGCG
>JAYTGZ010000002.1:0-2770 GCA_043733025.1 Pseudomonadota bacterium
AAAAACTCGCTTTCCATCAGGTTTTCCGGGATCGCGCCGCAGTTCACGGCGACGAATGGGCCGTCGGCCCGGGCGCCCTTAGCGTGGATGGTGCGCGCCGCGACTTCTTTACCTGTGCCAGACTCGCCGGTGATATACACCGGCGCTTGGCTGCGAGCCAGGCGGTCGATCATCTCGCGGGCATGGCGTATTTGCTTGGAATCGCCCACCAGGGTGGGGCCGCTGCCGCCCTGCGCCGGCTCCACCGCCTTCTTGCCATCAGCGGCGCTCTGCGGTAGTTTCAGCGCCGTCTTCACCAAGTCGCGCAATTGCTGTAACGATACTGGTTTGGCGAGATAGTCGAAGGCGCCCGCTTTCAATGCCGCGACGGCGTTCTCGGCGCTGCCATGGGCGGTGATCACCGCCACCGGCGTTCCGGGGTAGGATTTACCGATATGGGTCAAAAGCTCCAGTCCTAAACCATCGGGCAATTGCATATCGCTCAGGCACAGGTCGTAATGCCCCGTCTCAAGCCGCTGGTAGGCTTGCTTAAGATCGCCCGCAGTGGCTGTCTCCAGCCCCATGCGCATCAGCGTCATTTCCAATAGATCGCGGATATCTGCTTCGTCGTCGACGATCAGTACACGGCGTGCGTTCATGGCTCACTCCGAATCAGGACACGAAAATGGGCGCCAGGGGCCAATTCAACGTAATCGAGTGCCGCATTGTTAGCCTCGGCCAACTCGCGAGCAATATAAAGACCCAGCCCGGTTCCCTGGCTTTCCGTGGTAAAAAACGGCTCAAACAAGCGCGTCAGCATATCCGTCGGCACGCCGGGGCCGTCGTCCATGATATCGAGTTGCAGCGTGCTCGGCTGGAGTGATCGATTCAGGCAAACCCGGACGCTTCCAGCCATCATTTTGCAGTGACGCAGTGCATTACGTGTCAAATTCCATAATATCTGGTGTAGGTGATTCGGATCGAAATATAGCTTCCCTTTGACGTTCAACTCAAGTGAAATAATATCGGGCTGGATTTTCTCCACTTGGCGCAACTGCTCGATAAAATTATCCAAGTAGGCGCCGGAATCCAACTCTTCCGGTTTGGCGCGATCGGAACGGTTCAATTCCAGCACATCGCTCACCATGCGTCCCAGCCGCCCGGTATTCTCGCGGATGATGCGGCATAGCTTTTGCCCCGTTGCGTCCAGCTCGCTCTCCTGCAGCAATTCCGTCGCATGGCTGATGGACGACAGCGGATTGCGTATTTCGTGGGCGATATTTCCCGTCAGGCGGCCCAGCGCCGCGAGCTTGATTTGTCGTGCCTGCGCCTGCTCCTGGGCCAGATCCTCCAAAAAAATCACCGCGCCCTGAACGGCATGATCGCCGATGGGCACGAAACGTATCCGCATCTGTTTGGCCGCGACGGGGGAACGCATTAGCATGAAGCGATTGGTGGGATTACTGCGCCAACCCACCAGCCATTCCGCTAGTTCCGGCGAATATTCCCGCAACCGCGGCTCGGCCGTGGCGATGGGAAGCGGGCCCAACAGCTCTTCGGTCTTGTTGTTGCGGGTGCGAATAACACCGTCGCTATCGACCACGATGACGCCATCGGCCATGTCGCGCAAGATCATCTCGTTCACCTGAGCCAGATTCGCGAGGTCGACGCCGCGCTTTTCCGCCAGTTGCTCGCTTTCGCGGGTGTACTGCGCGAGCGTATGCGCCAACCAGGCAACGGCGAAATAACCCACGCTTAGCAGGCCCGTTTGCAAATATTGCGGGCCGTCGCCAAAGGCGAACATGCGCAGCGTCTCCTCCCCTAATACGGCGATCGTTGCAATGGATGCGTAAAACATTGCAAGCCGTCCGCGGCCGATGAGGCCACCGGCCGCCAGCGTGACGAACAACATCAATTCCAGCCCATTGCCAATGCCGCCGCTGGCGTAAATCATCAAGGTGACGAACACGATGTCGGCGATCAATGCGAAAGCAAGCTGCATCAAGAAGGCCGGTCGCCGCCAACTGTAAGCGACGAGGGCTAGCAGTGCGGTCAGTGCCGAGCCAAAACAGGCGAAATAGAAGAGTTCCTGATATTGCGCGCCGGCCACGACGCGGCCGCTCGAATACCAGGTCAGAATACCGAGTGTCAGGCCGACTATTAGCCGGTAGACGTTGAAATAAACCAGGGATCGCCAGTAGGATTCCGGTGGCAAGTACCTAAATTCGCGCCTATCCAACTGGCGCGACAGGCGATCGTACAGGAGGGTAGCGCCCGACTTGATCACTTGTTGTGCAGCAAGCGATGTTCGTTACTACAGAAATAGTTTCCTTTGGACAGGGTCGATTCGCTAATCGGCATGTGGACGCCGCAATACGCGCACTTCACCATGTCCTCGTTCGACTTCACCTGGTTATCGCCAGATTCGTGACGTTGACCGCGGCGCGCGTAACTTTTGAAAATGGCGTACGCAACGATACCCAGGATCAGCAGTAAAATAAACTTATTCAAAATTTCCAGTTAACTAACTAGCTTGGTCGGGGTGAGAGGATTCGAACCTCCGACTCCTGCGTCCCGAACGCAGTACTCTACCAGGCTGAGCTACACCCCGTTTACCTTAGAGGTTAGTCGAAAAACTACTGTGGTGCCCGTCTGCGTCGTTGCCCGGTGCTCGGAATCCTCATGTACATTTGAGTACATTCCGGTTCCTGCGCGCCGTGCGCCTCGCATACGCGCATCCTCGCTACGTTTTTCAACCAACCCTAGCAAGCTCTGATCTCAGAGCTTTCCT
>JAYTGZ010000003.1:0-4612 GCA_043733025.1 Pseudomonadota bacterium
TCTCGGTGGTTCTTTGACCATCTTCTCGCTGTAATATCGAAGCAAAGCACTACTGCTAGAAGGCGGCATCCCGGTTTCGGGATGCCGTTTTTTTTAATGGCAGTTGGCGCATAACAAAGAAACGAGCCAGGAAAACACGCCCTTTCCCACGTAACTATTTAGTAGAACAAACGTTGATACTATTTCTTAATAAATCAGTTAAGGAGTCGAAATGAAATTGAAGTTATTCATCGCAGCGCTGATCGTCGCTTTCGCCGCACCCGCCCTGGCCGATAGCAATTCCGACAGCAGTGACGGACTGATGCAAGTGGCGCAGAAAAAGAAACAGAAACGCAAAGGCGGAACTGCCGCCGCCGCGACCGCCGGCGCAGCAGCCGGCGCCGCCGGTACCGCAGCGGCTGCTGACCCCGCGAAAACCGATCCGGCGCCCGCGCCCGCCGAAGCGGCGAAACCTGCCGCAAGCGCAAACGTCGTGAAGACCGACCTTTACACCGTCGCCGACGGAATCAAGGTTGATGCAAAAACCCTCGAAGGCTTCAAGATTTGGCGCGCCGCCGCCTGTGATCGTTGCCATGGCGCGAACCAAGAAGGCATGGTCGGTCCGTCGTTGATTGAGAGCTTGAAGAAACTAACCAAGGCCGAATTTGTCACCGTCTTGAAGGACGGCCGATTGGAAAAAGGCATGCCTCCCTGGAACACCAATGACCAAGTGATGAAAGGCATGGACAATCTCTATGCTTACCTGAAAGGCCGTTCCGACGGCGCAATCACCAAGGCCAAAGTATCGGCGATGGAATAATGGCCCACCACAGTGATGGGATGACTCGCCTAATGGTTTCTCGAACGACTGCCATAAAACTTTTTACCACCGCGGCGTTGGCCGCGGTAATTTTATTAAGCGTGGTTTTTTCGTCGGCTCGAGCCGATGAGACGGAAAAGGTCTTGCGCGTTTGCCAAGACCCAAACAACTTACCGTTCTCCAATACCAAAGGTGAAGGTATCGAAAATAAGCTTGCTGAGTTATTCGCCAAGAAACTCGGCTGGAAGCTGGAGTATTTTTCTTTCCCGCAGCGCATGGGTTTCGTGCGCAACACCATCCGCTTCAAGTTACCCGGCACGAATTATCGTTGCGACATCATCATGGGCGTGCCGTCCGGCTTCGATCAAGTCGCGCTAACCAAGCCCTACTACCGATCGACATACGCGCTGGTTTTCCCGAAAGGCAAAGGTCTCGATAACGTCAAAACCAAACAAGATTTTCTACAGCTCGATCCGCAGCAATTAAAGAAACTCAAAATTGGACTCTACGACCGCTCACCCGCTTCGCAATGGCTTGCCCGGCGCGGCCTGCTCGAACAAGCGGTGCCCTACCGCATGATGAACGCCGACCCCGACCAGTATCCGGGCGAGATCATCGAAAAGGATCTTGCGGCCGGCACGATCGATGTGGCCGTGGTGTGGGGCCCCATCGGCGGCTACTTCGCGAAAAAAGTGAAGCAGCCAGAACTCAGCATCGTCCCGCTTACGTCGGAGCCTGGCGTTAACTTCCAATATGAAATGGCCATGGGCGTGCGCTTTGGCGAGAAGGAATGGAAAGCGCAAGTCGAGAAATTCCTCGATGAGAACAAGGCCGAAATCAACGCCATCCTGCGCGAGTTTAACGTTCCGTTGCTCGACGAGACCGGTAAGCCGCTGCCGTAACTCGCCTTGGCCAACACTGGGATTCTTTCCGGCATCACCACGCTGCGCCGCGGCCTGCGTTGGCGCGTGGCGGGACCACTGGCGAAGCCTGGTTCGGGCTTGGCCGCATTTACGCGAAACAGGGTAACGAGTAGAATTTCCGGCTCGTAAGGCAGAACCTACAACGACTGAATCCCGATCTGGCAGCGGCACTCGCCAAGGAACAGCCGACCCAATCACCGCAATCCAATCGATCAAAAAGTTAACTATGAATCTATTCCAACAACATTCATTCGTTGCCCTGATTTTCATCGCGGCAAGTTGCTATGCCCAGGAGGAAATCTCCGATGCGGAAAAACGTGTGTTCATGGCCGATCACTTGAAAAACGTTACTGCACCGACGACGCTCAATTATCAGTTCACCAAGTCCGGCGCTCTGGAAAAAGGTTTTGAAGACCGAGTCAGCTTGTCAATCAAGCCGGCGAGCGCCGAGCCGGGGAAGAACTGTCACATCGAGTTCTTAACGGGCGAGCGCCAATACAGGCAGTTGCCGGACGTGATCGAGAATGCGACGGGCAACCCCGTCATCCTCGCCTTCCTTGAACGCGACTTGAGCGAAATGAAACGCCTCACCAAAGGTCAGCCAAATTATTATCGCAAGCGCATCCGCATGGCGCTTGCGCAAAAAGCCGAAACGAAGCCGGTGACGATCAGGTTTTCCGGGAAAGACCGTCCCGGCAGTGAAATCGTCCTCACGCCCTATGAGGATGATCCCGCCCGCCCGCGCTACGAGAAGTTCTCGAACAAATCCTATACCATTACCCTGTCTGACGAGATTCCCGGCGGTGTCTACAAGCTGCGCAGCGTGATGCAGGAACGTGACAACAAAGACGCTACCAAAGGCAAGCCGATGATCGAAGAAACACTAACTTTCACTGGGAGCAAAAAATGATTTACTCGCGCGCGTTGATCGTCGCGGTTGCGCTGGCGCTTTCCGTCGGCGCATTCGCGGCAAAGCCGAAAGCTAAGATGAACAACTACCCCACCCTGGATCGGGTGCAATACGTGCTGGAATGCGCGCAAAACTATCCCGGCAAAGTGCATCAGGAAATGATCTACAAGTGTTCTTGCGCCATCGATGAGATCGCGAAACAACTTAGCTATGACGATTTCGTCAACGACTGGACCGCATCGAAAGCCGTCACCATCGCCGGCGATCGCGGCGCCATCCGCGAACACCAAATGGTCAAAGGTATGGTGAAACAGTATAAGGATGTCCAAGCGACGGCCGAGAAAAATTGTCTATTCAATTAGCGGATTGATGCAAAACTACTGTGAAAACGGATTCTCGTCGCGCTGCTAAGGCCGCGATTTTCGTGCTATGTGGCTGCTGCGACTCCTTTGTGTTTGCCTAACGTCGATTGCCCTTGGTCACGCGGCGCCGCTCAAACCCGTTCGCGTCGCCGCTAACGTCTACGCGTTTATCGGCGATATCGGCGAAGTCACCCCAGCCAATCGCGGCCGTATCGGCAATTCCGGCTTCATCGTCGGGCCGGACGGAATTGTCGTCGTCGATACCGGCATCTCTTATCGCTATGGTCGCGAGATGGTCAGCGCCATCCGCAAAGTCAGCAAACGTCCAATCCGTCTAGCGATCATCACCCACGCCCATCAGGAATTTTTGTTCGGCGCGGCCTATTTTCAAGCCATCAAGGTTCCCATCTTGGCCCACGCCAGGACTTCGCAGCTCATGCGCGCCCACTGCGATAACTGCCTTCATCATTTGAAAGAGACCCTTGGGGTTACAGCAATGCGCGGCAGCAGAGTCGTGACGCCAGATCGCATCGTCGATGGCTCGGAATTCGTCAGCGTCGCGGGCATGTCGCTGGAGTTGCATCATTTCGGCTGGGGCAACACCCCCGGCGACTTGGTGGTATTCGATCGCGCCAGCGGCGTGGTGTTCGCCGGCGGTCTGGTGGATGTTGATCGCATTCCCGAACTGCGCGACGCGCGGCTCAAGGAGTGGGAAATTATCTTGGAGAAACTCGCGGCCCTCCCGATCAAACGCCTGGTCCCGGGACACGGCCCGGTGAGCGATGCAACCGCGATCGATAACTTTGCGATCTACTTACGCAGCATCAACCGCAAAGTCCGGGAACTTTACAACCAAGGCGTGTCGTTATCAGATGCGGAAACCAAGGGTGAATTGCCGGGATTCAAAAGCTGGGCGCTTTACGCGGAGCAACACCACAAGAACGTCCATCGCGCCTACCTTGAGATCGAGCGAGAAGATTTGGAGCAATAGCCCGTCGTCTTTCCAGCAGCTACTGATTTTTTACTTGTCATTGCGCGCGGCTCGGCCCATGCCAGCATCCGCGACAGGCGCAGTGACTGGCGTATGCTAGGCCAGGAGGCAATCTGGACGCGGCTTCTGGCGCTATGCCCTGTCTGCCGCACGCTTGCATGATTTCCCTAATGCCTCTAAGCCCGGTATTAGATAGAATAGGCCTATATAGGGCAGCGTACGAAAATGCTTCAACTCAATTACCGGGAGATCATGCAATGAAAAAATTCCTCTACACCAGTCTTATTGCCACGTCGATTGCCGGCGCGGGTTACAGCCTAGCGGGAAACGATGGCGAGTTGCTTGAGCAGGCCAAGGCCATTTTCAAGCCTCTGCCGGCCAACGCCGCCACGGCGGAATATCCGATCACGCCCGAGCGCGTGGCGCTGGGCAAAGCACTGTTCTTCGAGACGCGGGTGGCGAGTGACGGCTCGACCAGTTGCGCGCGCTGCCATTTGCCGCAAATGTATGGCGCCGACGCGCTACCGAAATCCATCGGCGCCGACAACTTCAAAATACCGCGCAATGCGCCGACGGTGTTTAACACTGCGTTGCAATTCGTGCAACATTACGGTGGCAACCGCAAGG
>JAYTGZ010000004.1:0-1966 GCA_043733025.1 Pseudomonadota bacterium
TCAAGCGATCGTTTTACCGAATTCGCTTAAGTCCGCGTTGGTTCCTTTTCTGGCAAAAATTCCGCTGCGTACCGGCTATGTCGGCGAGATGCGTTACGGGTTGTTGAACGATGCTCGCCGCCTCGATGAAGTCACGCTGCCCACGATGGTCGACCGTTATGCCTTTTTGGCGGAACCTCGCGGCAAGACGCTTGCCCGGCCCGTACCCCCGCCTTCGCTGCGAGTGGGATCGGCAGACTTGGACGCCGTCTTAAGAAAGTTTGGCCTCGATACCGATCGGCCCGTCACGATATTTTGTCCCGGCGCGGAGTATGGTCCGGCCCGGCGTTGGCCCGCCGAGCACTACGGTGAGCTCGCGAAATCCTTCGTCGGTGAGGGTAATCAAGTCTGGCTGCTCGGTTCACCGAAGGATCGTGAGATTGCCGATCAAGTAAAGACTGCTAGCGGCGGCATTTGTCGTAATTTGGCGGGTGAAACCAATCTGACGGACGCGATCCGGCTGCTCGCCGCTGCGAACTTGGTGGTGAGTAACGATACCGGGTTATTGCACCTGGCTTCGGCCCTGAACCGGCCGGTGGTCGCGCTTTACGGTTCCACGGCGCCGGGCTTGGCGCCGCCTTATTCCGACCGGTCGGCGAGTGTTAGTTTGAACTTGTCCTGCAGCCCGTGCCGCCAACGGGTTTGTCCGCTCGGACATTTCAACTGTATGAAACAGTTGACGCCGGAGCGAGTCGAAAGCCGCATCAAGTCAATGTGACGATCCGCGTCCAGCCATAGGGATCAGGTACGCGTCCGTACTGTATGTCCGTCAGGCCCTGATATAAGGCTTTCGAAACCGGCGCCGCGGCACTGCCGGTGACCTGGAACTCGCGATCCTTGTAGGCGAGCGTTCCGATCGGCGCCACCACCGCCGCGGTCCCCATGGCGAAGACTTCGGAGATTTCGCCGCTGGCAATATCGCGTAACACCTCTTCGACGTCGATGCGATCTTCACTCACGCTGTAGCCCAAGTCGGGCGCCAGGCGCAGGATGGAATCGCGCGTAATGCCCGGCAGGATGCTGCCCGATAGCGCCGGGGTGCGAATGTGTTTGCCTTCGTACACGAAGCCGATATTCATGGCGCCGACTTCTTCCACATAGCGGCGCTCCAGCGCGTCCAACCACAACACTTGCTGGTAGCCCTTCGCCCGCGCCTGTTCGATGGCAAACAGGCTGATGGCGTAATTTGCCGTGGTTTTGGCTTCACCGGTGCCGCCGCGTACCGCGCGCACATAGTCGTGGGAGATCATCACCGACACGGGTTTAGCGCCGACGGCAAAGTAAGGTCCGGTCGGGCTCAGAATGATGTAATGCAAAAACGTTTTGCTCGCCCGGACTTCAAGCGTCGGGTCCGTCGCCATCAACACCGGGCGAATGTAGAGCGACGCACCGGCCTGATGCGGCATCCAAGCCTGTTCGAGTTTCACAAGCTCCGTGATCGCTTGAACATGAAATTCCGGATCGACTTTAGCCATCGCAAGCCGCTCGGCGGAACGATTGAAGCGCGCGGCATTTTGCTCCGGACGGAATAAATTGAACTGCCCGTCGGGGCGCCGATAAGTTTTGGTTCCCTCGAAAATTGCCTGACCGCAATGGAATATCTGTCCGGCGGGATCAATGGCGATGGGCTGGTAAGGTCCGATGGTGGCATCATGCCACCCACGCTCCGGCGAATAACGCTGAGTGAACATGCGATGCGTGAAGTGACGGCCGAAATGCAGTGTTTCCGGCAGCGGCGTGCGTTGTTTTTCGCCGAGTTGCTGGATGGAAATCAATGGGGCGTTCATGATCTGTTGAGGCGCTGGAAAAATTAGAAGCGTACTTCAAACCGCATCGATTGTCATTTCGACCGCGAGGTGGCGCTTAAAAACTTGAGTACTGCTGCTGCCGTTGGTAACGGCGCGACCGCGCCATGGCCCGTTGTCGT
>JAYTGZ010000005.1:0-4517 GCA_043733025.1 Pseudomonadota bacterium
AGATCGGTGGCGAAGGTGCGTAAATTTCTATTGTTAATCCCGATGAGCGTAGTCTCTAGCTGCAGGGCTAATTCCAATTCGGCGCGATCGTGGACTTCGACGAGTACGGCCATGCAGAGCGACTGGGCAACGGCTTCGAGTGCCTGCATGCGCGGTAATTCCAGCGCGGCGACGATGAGCAGAATACAGTCCGCGCCCATGGCGCGGGCTTCATAGACTTGATATTCGTCGACCATGAAATCCTTGCGCAGCACAGGCAATTCGCAGACGGCGCGCGCTTGTTTCAAAAACTCGGGATCGCCCTGAAAAAATTGCCGGTCGGTCAACACCGATAGACACGCCGCGCCGTGTTGCGCGTAGCTCTTGGCGATTTCTGCTGGGACGAAATGTTCGCGCAACATGCCTTTGCTGGGGCTGGCTTTTTTTATTTCCGCTATGACGGCAGGGTTTCCTTGGTCTGTTTTCAATTTTAATGCGGCGACGAAATTGCGTGCAGGCGCCATGGCTTCCGCTTCGCGACGGATTGTGGTTAAGGGCGTTGCTTGCTGCGCCGCGCAAATCTCTTCCGCTTTGACCGCGAGGATTTTTTGCAGGATGTCCGGCATGGATCAGTTCTTGAATGATTCGCTGATCATCAGGAGTTGATCGAGTTTTTGTTTCGCCGCGCCGGAATCCAGCACCTCCAGCGCTTTGGTAACGCCGTCCTTCAAGGTCAATGTCAGGCCGGAGACATAGATTGCCGCACCGGCGTTCAGCGCGACGATGTCGCGTGCCGGACCGGATTCGTTGTCGAGCACGGCCAAGAGAATTGCTTTCGATTCGGCGGCGTCCGTGGCGCGCAGCGCTTGGCTGGGCACCGTCTTTAGGCCGTACATCGCCGGCTCGATCTGGTATTCCTCGACGTGGCCGTCTTTCAATTCGGCGATCATGCTGGAACCGCTTAGGGTGATCTCGTCGAGGCCGTCGAGGCCGTGGACGATCATCACGTGGCGGCTGCCGAGTTGTTTCAAAACCCGTGCCTGAATGCCGACCAGGTCCGGATGGAACACGCCCATCACTTGATTCGGCGCCGTGGCCGGATTGATGAGGGGGCCGAGAATGTTGAAAATCGTGCGAACGCCAAGTTCCTTGCGGATCGGCGCCGCGTGTTTCATCGCACTGTGAAAACTCGGCGCGAACATGAAACCGATGCCCACTTGGTCGATGCAGCGCGCTACTTGTTCCGGCGTGAGCATGATGTTGATGCCGAGCGCTTCCAACACGTCGGCGCTGCCGCTCGACGACGACACGGAACGGCCGCCATGCTTCGCGACTTTCGCGCCCGCCGCGGCGGTGACGAAGGCGGCGGTGGTGGAAATGTTGAAAGTGTATTGCCGATCGCCGCCGGTGCCGCAGGTGTCGACCAAATGGTTGCGGTCTTTCGGCGCGACTTTGGTGGAGAGTTCGCGCAACACTTGCGCGGATGCGGCGATTTCGCCGATGGTTTCGCCCTTCACGCGCAGGCCCATGAGAATCGCGGCGGTTTGCACCGGCGACACTTCGCCGCGCATGATCGGTCCCATGATTGCGAGCATCTCGTCGAAGAACAACTCGTTTTGATCGATCAGTCGATTGAGCGCGTCCTGAATGGTGATGCTCATGCTGCCTCGCGAATTTCGAAGTCGTGCGTCATTTGCGCGCTCTTACCGAGCATGATGGAGGCGGAGCAATATTTTTCCGCCGATAAATTGATCGCCCGATGCACTTGGGTTGGACTGAGATTTTTTCCGGTGACGATGAAATGGAAGTGAATCTTGGTGAAAACTTTTGGATCCGCCGGCGCGCGATCGGCGTCGATTTCCACTACGCAGTCGGTGACGTCTTGCCGCGCTTTTTTGAGGATGAAGATCACATCGAAGGTGGTGCAGCCACCGGCGCCGATTAATACAGTTTCCATGGGCCGCATGCCGAGATTCCGGCCACCCGCTTCCGGCGCGCCGTCCATCAGCATCGCGTGTCCGCTTTCCGATTCGCCGAGAAAGGATACGCCTTCCACCCATTTAATCCTTGCTTTCATAGCCGCTCATTTATTGACTCAATCGACAATTATATCAATCGTCCAATCGTCAAAGTAGCTGGATAACTACCCGACAAATCCAATATGGGGGCGGTTTCCGGCGTCACCGTGCGAGAAAAAGCCCGCAGACCGAGCGGTATGCGGGCTTGGCCGGCGTCGTTGTTCTTAACTTACGACAGTGCGGCGCCTACCGCATTGACATAAATCGCGTAGATTGACGTACTGCCTGTCATGAACAGGCGGTTGCGCTTAGTGCCGCCGAAAACCAGGTTGGCGATAACTTCCGGGGTATGCAAAAACGCCAGCAATGTCCCATCGGGTGCATGCACGCGTACGCCGTTGGTTTCCATGCCACCCCAGCCCCAGCCACACCAAACGTTGCCATCGGTGTCGCAACGAATGCCATCAGTGAACCCGGGCGCGAAGTCCGCGAACTGCTTGCCGCCCGTCACGCCGGTTCCCGAACTGTTGACGTCGAATACGGTAACGTCGGCGGGGTACGGACCGTCGGTCGCGCCGGTGTCGACCACATAAAGTTTTTTGAAGTCCGGCGAAAAGCAAATGCCGTTGGGCCGCCGAATCTTGCCTTCGGAAATGACGGACAGCTTGCCAGTCTTGCCGTCCATGCGGTAGACGCGCGTTGGCAGTTCAAATTCCGCTTTGTGACCCTCATAGGGGCCGAGGATGCCATAGCCCGGATCGGTGAACCAAATAGAGCCATCAGCGTGGGTGGCCGCGTCATTGGGGGCATTGAGTTTTTTGCCTTCAAAATTGTCAGCCAGAATCGTCCACGTACCGTCATATTCGCGCCGCCGCACGCGGCGGGTATCATGTTCCATGGCGATCAGGCGTCCCTGATTGTCGCGCGAGTGGCCGTTGGAATAACCCGACTCAGACTGGAACACGCTCACGTGTCCGTCATCTTCGCTCCAGCGTAGAACACGGTGATTGGGGATATCGCTCCAGAGCAAGCAACCCCAGTCGCCCATCCACACCGGGCCTTCGTTCCACAGCGCAGCATCGTTTCCCATGCCATGCCAGATACGCTGCAAGGTTGCGTTTCCCTGTCTGCCACTGAAACGCTTGTCTTTTACTTCCCAAGCGGGCTCGGGGTAGGTGACCGGGTCGTTGCCGGTCCAGTCTCTGTCTCGGCCAAACTTGTCGCCCGCTATAACCAGCGGTGATGCGGCAGCGGCTACGGTCGCGGCGGCGGTTCTGGTCAGAAAATCACGACGGCTGACCGCTTTGGGTTCCGCTTGGTCTTGGTTAGTAGTCAGGGGCGGCGCAAGGTCAACTAGCCGGTTTGGTTTACCGTGTTCCATGGTTTCTTTCTCCTCAAAATGAATTGAATTTCAGCCGTCGCCCGATCTAAGTGACTGCATTTACCGGGAAACACAGCAACCTCAACAAAACAAGGTTGTCGCGACTGTAGCGCGGATTGGAGGATAGCATTCGGCAATAGCAGTAGCAAATGCAGCGAATACAGAATGATAGAAAAAATGCCTCCGGCGAAGAGTTGCACCCGCAACGGCGACGTCTAAATTTTGAATTGGAAATGGAATTAGGCTTTTTGCTAAAACTACGAGATTGCTTCGTCGCAAACAGAGCTCCCATGACGGCATGGCAGTATGGATCGCGCTCAAATTGAAATTAGGGGTGCCGTGACCGCTGGGCGGTTAGCCAGCCTGACTTCCGTGGCGCCACCAACACTCAGAAGCAAAACATCCAACCTGCCAGGAGGCGCGTGGTTACTATCTCGTGGCGATGCATGCTCTGGCAGCCGCACTGGTATTGCCTCCCAGAGCGGGCGCGGTGCATCAACCTAGAAACGGCAACTGACCGTACCGCTTGTCTGAACAATGCCTGGCATGGTATCTTTCGCAGTCTGTTTGGCGGTCGGAAAGGAATGTCCGCTGTTAAGAAGGTGATAAATGGTTAGTTCCACTGAAATAACCGCTAGTCCCGATGCCGTGGAATACTGCCAAACGACGACACGTAACGTGTCGCTGAGCCGCGCCGGACGTCGCTTGTTCCTCGGGCTAATTTTCGTGAACACGGGAGTCCTCGCGATTGCTTGGGCGATTGCGGGCGCATGGCCTGTTTTACCATTCGCCGCGATCGAACTCGGTCTACTCGCTTATGCATTTCATTACGTGGGCAAGTTCGATGGAGATTATGAGCGATTGACGATCGATGGATCGACGGTAATTGTTGAAGTGTGTGAAAGAGGCGTGCTTCGACAAACCAGTTTTAACCGGCCGTGGGTTCGGCTGGTATGCGTCGAACACGGTAGCCGGTGCCGCTTGGGCCTGCAATATCAGGGCCACGAGTTCGGGCTGGGCAAGCTCATGAACGACGAGCAACGATCCGCTTGGGGGCGGGAGTTACGCAAACAGATTCGAATAGTCAGTGCTTAATAATCGGGGAAAGTATGGGTCTTCATAACATCAAATCAACATTA
>JAYTGZ010000006.1:0-3218 GCA_043733025.1 Pseudomonadota bacterium
CTTCAATTTTCCATGAAAATCTATTAGCCTTTAATTCAGCTAGTTATGTATATGGCATGATCATTGCCTGTCTCTTTAGGCGGTAGTATTCACTAAGAAAAAACCACAAAAAACACCAAACGGCCCAAAAAATAAGGGTTCGAAAATGATAAAAAGCCTGAACGGCGCTGACAACCTGACGATAGTAATTTGAATAATTGTTTTAGGAGGTCTAAATTATGGGAATTTTTACACAGTCGAAGTCTGCAGTGGTCGCCGCAGCACTGGTAGGGATGTCAACTTTCGCAAATGCATATCCGACGTTACAACTGGGTATCGCCGGAGGTACCTATGACACAGCTACAGAAACCATCATCGCACCGAGTAGTATCTTCAGCCTTTACGCTTACTTGATCCCCAACACAGGCAATACAATTGCTGATACTTACTTTGTTTCAATGGCCCTCACACCTCAACTGGGTCCCACCGGTGCAAACTTGGGATCGTTTACCGTTAACGGTGCCACTGTCAACGTAACTGCGGGTATGGTCTATGGTACTCCGCCACTGGATGCGGTGCTAAGCGCCGGCGGCCTACCACCCCACGATATTTTCCCGACCTACTTTAGCGAAACAGGCTTTTCATTCAGCACCACGAACCAGTCGCTCCCGTTTAACACCGCGCTTAACCCCGATTCTGGGCCGCAAACCGGCACGGGTATGTATTTCGCCCAGTTCGATATTGATGTAAGGAATCTGAGCGCAGACTACGCGATTCACTTCGATCTATATAACTCTGAACTGATCATCTGCGGGCGAAACCCAAATTGTATTGCTGGAAATTTGGATGTCACCCAATTCGCGCCGTTTTCCCACGATGCGCAAAGTGGTCCCGGTGGTGATGGCGGCGGCCCGCCCAATGAAACGCCGGAACCCACCCCCATGCTTCTGCTTGGCCTAGGCTTATTTGCGATGGGTTGGATGCGCAAAAAAGCCTAATCGGCAAATCAAACGGTCCGAGTTCTAGACAATAAAAAAGCGGCGATTTCTTGCCGCTTTTTTGTTTCCGTGAGTGAAAGTCTACTTCGTGAGCTTAGTCCAAGTTTTCTGAGCTTTCGCCAACATGGCATTGGAGTCTTTCATGAACGTCGCCCGTGCTTCTTCGCCGCTCAACTCGACGATTCGCGCTATTACTTCCGGTGGTGCTGCGTTACGGCGCTTGACATGATGCGAAGCACCTAACGCCCGCGCCAAGGATTTCCGGAGGAGCCAATAGACACACCTGAAGAACCGCATGGCCCCAGGCCAGCCCCTGGATACGCGGTGGCCCTGGGCTAGCCACTGGCCTTGGGCCATTGGCGCTTGGCGAAGGCCGGTACGTGAGTAGCATTGGCCTGGGTTGTTTCTTCACTGCACAACGACCCCGCCGTGGGAGCGGCGAGACCGTTGCGAGTTTTAAGTTTACTTCTTCATTTTGGCGAAATTTTCATCCGCCTTCATGAGCATGGCCTTTGGATCTTTCATAAACATTTCTTTCGCCTTTTCCCCGCTGAAACACAGAGTTTTTCCGTCCATCGCCGTGTTGACAGAACAATCAGTGGCGACTTCTTTGCCCATGCTCAGACCGGTGACACACATATCGCCGTACTCGCCTTTGGCGGCAAATGCAGCAGCGGAAACGACCATGAGAGTGGCGGAAATCAGTGTTTTTGAAAACGTCATTTAATTCTCCTTTAAGCATTAAATCAATCCGGTGTAGCGCCGAGGGCACGCGAAAGTTCTCGCGTATCTTTAGTCTGCCGGATTGTGATTAAGCTTACGTTCGCCGGAGCAATGTCCGCCCCGACACCAGGTGATGTGTCTACCCCGCCACCGCCTTCAACATGGTTTCGGCATCGGAGACTTCGAATTTTCCCGGCGCTTCGATGTTGAGTGTCTTTACCACACCATCGTCCACCAACATGGAAAAACGCGTCGCGCGTATGCCCATGCCGCGGGCGATGAGGTCCAGTTCCAAACCCAGCTTCTTCGTGAATTCGGCGCTGCCATCGGCCATCATGCGCACCTTGCCACCGGATTTCTGCTCGCGGCCCCACGCGCCCATGACGAAGGCGTCGTTGACGGACAGGCACCAGATTTCGTCGACGCCTTTGGCGCGCAATTGATCGAAATTCGCGACGTAACTCGGCACGTGTTTGGCGGAACACGTCGGCGTAAATGCGCCGGGCAGTCCGAAGATCGCGATCTTCTTGCCGCGAACCAGCTCTTCTACCTTGAAAGTGTTCGGGCCTATGCTGCAGCCGTTGCCTTCGACTTCGATGAATTCTTGTAACGTACCTTCGGGCAAACGATCGCCCACCTTGATTGCCATATGGATCTCCTTGAATTGAAGCGGCGGTTGAGGGAATGTTGATTGTCCCACGCTATTTTCCCAGACTACACGACGTTGGCGCAATCGCCATGGATAGTCGCGAAAACTGTAGGATATTGTACTCAGTGGCGGGAATTTCCGTGCAAGCGTTTGAGCGGACGTTTAATTTTTAATCGTTCGGTGGTTATAATCCCTATCGTTACGCATCCTAGTGAATTTAAGGAGACTATTCGTGAAAACCAAAATACTAAAACTTTCGAGCCTCGCCCTGGCCCTCGCGCTGAGCACGTCGGGCTGCACATGGATACGCGGCATGCTGCCAGGTGGCGACGACACTAAGGTCGCAGAAGTCGCGCAAGCCGATCCAGTGCCGAGCGATGCGCCGAGGATCGAGCCGATGCGAGGCGCCGCCGATCGCGGCCATCACGTTCAAGATGGTTCCGGTAAAACCGTGACCAGCGGATACGGCGACTGTGTCAACGCCGGCATCTCCGTGGACGGCGGCCAGCATTCCGATGATTGCGACAAGCAAGGACTGAAGCCCGCGGGCGAACCCGCGGCGCCCCGCGGGGCCAAGGACGACATGTCCATGCCCGCGCCGGATCCCGCAACCCCGACACCGCTCAATCAATCGGGCAGCGGCGCGCCGGGCATCGTCCAAGAGCGCGACGCCGGCAGCGCGACGGCGCAACTGCAACCCGCGAACGAGCGGCCAACCGTGGCGCCTTACTACGAAAAAATTTCGTTACAGGGCGACGCACTATTTCGTTTCGGCAAATCCGACGAAGGTAGCATATTGCCGGCTGGCATCAAGAAACTGGACGAACTTGCCGCGCAACTCGCGGCCTACGATACAAGCTCCATCGAAA
>JAYTGZ010000007.1:0-1964 GCA_043733025.1 Pseudomonadota bacterium
CGCCGTCATGGTGGCGCCGACGAACTGCGCGGCAATTGGCAATTCGCGGCTTTCTCGATCGATCAATACCGCGAGGCGGATGCGCGCCGGGCGGCCATAATCGAACAACTCGTTCATCGCCGCGCGGATGGTGCGACCCGTGTACAGCACATCGTCGACCAGCACGATGTCTTTGCCGGCGACGGCGAACGGGATGGTGGAGCGCTTCGCGTCGCGATGCAGGCCGCGTTCATCGAAGTCATCGCGATAAAACGTCACGTCCAGCGTGCCGAGAGGGACGGCGATGCCGAGCATCGAATGTAAGCGCTCCGCCAGCCACACACCACCCGTGTAAATGCCGACCAGCGCCGTGTCCGGCGCGACGTGCGGCTTCATCATCGCCGCCAGCGCCGCCACCAGCGCCTCGGCGTTGGGCCGCTCAGTGCTGGGTGGCGCCACGGTCAACCTGGTTGTCGAAATAGCCTTGCAATATCTCCTGGGCGGCGACGCTGTCGAGCTTGGCCTTTTGTTTGCGCCCCACTACGCCCGCCGCGCGCAGATTCATGGACGCCACCGCGGAGGAAAAACTCTCGTCGCACAGGATGGCGGGTATTTTGGTGCGAATGACCAACTCCGCCATGAAGCGTCGGATGTGCCGCGACAATTCGTGGGGCCGGCCGTCCTCATGTTTGGGACCGCCAACCACTAGCAGCGACGGCCGCCATTCCCGCACCAGAGCGTCGATGGCTTTCATCAACGTCTCGCGGTCCGCGCCGGATAATGTGTCCAACGGATGGGCGATGCGAAGTTCGCGGTTGCCGACCGCAACACCGACGCGCTTCAAGCCGAAATCAAACGCAAGCACCTCACCCTCAGGCATGCCCCGCCTGATCCGACAGGTTTGCGAAGCTGATTCCCAGCAAGCCCATCGCCGCATTGAGCCGCGCTTCCGGCGGCATATTGAACACCACATCGAGATCCGCTTCGACCGTGAGCCAGCCGTTCTGCTTGATCTCTTGCTCCAGTTGGCCCGCTGCCCAGCCCGCGTAGCCCAGGGCAACGAGCAGCTTGTCCGGCCCGTTACCCGCGACCATGGAGAGCAACACGTCGCGGGATGTCGTCAACCCTGCGACATCGTTCACGGCGAGGGTGGATTGCCATGAACCAACGGGCTGATGCAAGACGAAGCCGCGATCGGTTTGCACCGGCCCGCCGTTGTAGACGGGAACCGCTTTCCATTTATCATTGTCAAGCGTGATATCGGCCTTGCCGAGCAACGTGCCGAGCGTTATCTCGCCGGGACGATTGACCACCAGACCGATCGCGCCCTGGTCGCTGTGCTCGCAGATGTAGGTCAGCGTTTTGGAAAAATTCGGGTCGGCCATGTTCGGCATGGCGATCAGGAAGTGATGGGTGAGGTTCGCGTACATGGCAGCCGCTATTGTAATCGCCTGCGGCGCCGCGCACAATTTCGCGTCGATTAACTTGGAGACTCGATGGATCGCTCCGCCGCACTGTGTTGGTTTCGCCGCGACCTTAGAACCGAGGATCATGCCGCGCTCTATCACGCGCTAAAGGCGCACGCGCAAGTCTACTGCGTGTTCGTGTTCGATACGGATATCCTCGATGCCTTGCCAAAGAAGCACGATCGCCGTGTCGAATTCATTTGGCATTGCGTAAAGGAGTTGCATGATGAGCTCGTCAAACAGGGCGGTGGGCTGATTGTGGACCACGGCCGCGCGCTGGACGTGATTCCCCGTTTGGCTGCGCAACTCGAAGTCCAGGCCGTTTATGCCAGTCACGATTATGAGCCGCAGGCGGTTGCGCGCGATCAAGCCATTGCGGCAACGCTAGCCGAGAATCGCGTCGACTATTTTTCCTACAAAGATCAGGTCATTTTCGAGAAGGACGAGGTTCTAACCCAGGCCGGGCGGCCGTTTACGGTATTCACGCCTTACAAAAACGCCTGGCTGACAAAACTCGAT
>JAYTGZ010000008.1:0-2500 GCA_043733025.1 Pseudomonadota bacterium
ACCCATCGAGTCGCCCGCGCCGTGGGCAGCATCTTCATGCAGGCTGCGACATTCGCGATGGTGACAGAAGGCAGCGCGAAAAAAGGCGACGTACTCGGCGTGGCGCGCATCGCCGCGATCCAGGGCGCGAAACGCACCTGGGAACTGATACCGCTATGCCACCCGATTCCACTGACGCGGGTCGCTGTGCAGTTCACCTTAGATGAAGCGCAGCATGCCGTGCATTGCGAAGCAACCACGGAAACAGTAGGCCGCACCGGCGTCGAGATGGAAGCGTTAACGGCGGTGCAAATCGGATTGTTAACGATTTACGACATGTGCAAAGCCGTCGATCGCGGCATGCGCATGGAAGGCGTGCGGTTAGTGGAAAAAATCGGCGGTAAGTCGGGGAACTGGCAGCAGGAATAAGCTCGTAGCTGGTAGGATTGGTATTTCATTGGATGGGACGAGCGCAGCGAAACCCATCAAAGCATTGCTCCAAGGCCCGCATCCAGCTTGCCTCGTGGCGTGGTATGCATTAAAAGCCAATGGCCCAAGGCCAGTGGTTAGCCTAGGGCTACCCCGTATCCATGGGAGTCTCCAGGATGTTGCTCTTAATATATTTGTATGCGAGCGCGCCAACCGAAACACTCAAGCCACTTGCTTGATAACTTTGGCCAGCTTTGCGATGAACTGCTTGTCTTGCAACAACGCTTGTTGCACCGAATGCTGAGGTCGCGTCATAACCTCGCGCAGCGCCTTATTGATCTGAGTCTGATAAGGCAAAGCCTGGGGCTCCGCGATCAGCGGCGCATGCGCGAACTGAAAGCCGTCCTTGCCGATATTGACGCCGCGGTACTCCCCGGCCCAAGGGTAAATTGGGCCGAGCCACAGCCGCTGCAGCGCGCAAAGTTCATTGGCGGTAACGTTATGGTCGGGGCCGTATCGGTCCAACGCAGCCTCCCAAGCAAGCTCCAGCGCCTGCGATTCAGCCTCATTCACATCGCGCACCCGGGTGATCCCGAGCAAATTTCGCAGCACGCGGCCGCGCGAACCCGGCTCGAACTCCGCCTCGGGGCCTGTAACGTCATACTTACCGGTCACGCGCTATCACCCCCCACCCTCAATACGCCCAATCCGCGTGGCCGACGGGCAATCGATTCAGGTTCTGCCTACAGAGTTCCCATTTCGGCATGAATTGATTCATCAGCGCAACAAAACGCGCATTGTGGGTCGGCTCAAGCAGATGAAGCATTTCGTGAACCAAAATGTACTCAAGGCACTCGGCCGGCTTCTTCGCTAGTTCTGTATTGAGGCGGATCGTCCGCGCTTGATGATTGCAGCTACCCCACTTGGTCTTCATTCGTTGCAGGAAGAATCGCTCTACGTTGACTTTCAACAGCGGTTGCAATTGCGCGAGCATTGGCGGCACCGCGTTTTTTAACTGCTCTCGATACCATTCCTCTACAACAGCCTTCCTTTTGGCAACGTCAGATTGCGGACGAACTCGTAACAATATTCGGCTGTGCATCACGTCAATTGAGGGAGGCTCATCAATCTCGGACACCACAAGCAGGTAGCGCTTGCCCCATAAATAGTGGCTTTCCCGCTCCACGAAATCGCGACGTGTTTCGCGTTCCTGTTCCCGTAGCTTTTTTTGCTGTTGTTTGATCCAATCCAATTTTGAAATGGCGAAGACGCGAATGGTGTCGGCGCACATGCGCTTTGGGGCGGAGATTCGAACCCGACCCGTGGGAGGATAGACGCTGAGATGGACGTTCTTGATGTCCTTGAGGACCACATCTACTGCTATGTCACCCAATTTTATCTGCGATGCCATCAGTACTCGCCCTGCGCCTTGATGATCAAAAAAATACGCTCCACCTCGGTCTGATTATTGTTGAGCAGAGGCAGCAATGCACTCTTGACAACATTTTCGCGAGCCTGAATACCTCGCCATGCGTCCGGCCGCACGCGCCTCACCACTGCGTCCAGCTTGACCGCAAGGTCAAGCGCGGGGTTGCCGGAGATTGTGTATTCACGCGGTGTTTGTGCGGCGCTCTCGTTCCGCGTTGAAGGTGCGACATCCGTCTTCAAGTTATTGTAAAGCGCACGCAGCGCCGGACTGTTCTTCAACTGTTCAGGCGTATCTTCCGCGATCCCTGCCCCGACCCTTTGTGCTAGAGCTCCGATGCGTTTCAGGTATTCCTCGTACTCGATCGCCTTAGCGTTCCGGGCCGTGATGATCTCGTCGAGCAAGGTCGACATCTTCTCGTAGTAGGCCGGATCGCTCAAGTGTTCCTTGATGATCTTGCGGCGTACATTGTTCTCAATGGTTTCCGCAATAGCGTTCCTGTTGCCCTTCATGCCACCGAGCTGAGTAGCGATCGCATTTGCGATCCCAGATTTTACGACCAGATCCAGCAGGGGCATATCATTAAATGGAGAAATCTTCCTTGGTTCCTCCGCTTCGATGTATGTGTCGATTAGGTGACGCATGTCGGCCTCGTAGGCTTTGACG
>JAYTGZ010000009.1:0-4754 GCA_043733025.1 Pseudomonadota bacterium
GAAGCATCGCGTCGGCACGCTGCTGCACAAGCGCATTTACAACGCGAAGGCGCACAATTGCAGAACTCGCTGAGAATTTCGTTGCGCCGAGAATCCTAGGAGCCTGTCGGGCTTAAAGAATCGCAGCGAAAAAGAGGCTGAGCGAGGACAGATTTTGACGATTTCGCCGGGCAATAGTCGTTCTATTGCCCAAGAAAGCGGCGACATATGGACCGCTCAGCCTCTTTTGCAGCCGATTTCCTTTAAGTCCGACAGGCTCCTAGGGCCATGCGGCTCCTGGCGACGAACTGTTTCCGTGGACCCTAAAAAAAACCGGCTCGCAAGCGAGCCGAAAAGGGGAGTAGTACCGTACTGCTGCCACACCCCTTGGGGGTGGGCATAAAACACCTTACTTAGCGCTAAAACTTGGCGACAGCGGATTGCGCGTATCGACGTAGGGGACGACGGTCGCGTTATTGGCGGTGGTCATCCAATCGGCTACACGCGCACGGCCAAAGGATGGGCTCAGTGGATTACCCGCATCGACGTAAAGCGCAGCATTGCTATCCGCGATTTTCGCCGCTGGGGCTGCGTACTTCGATTGATAGAACGAAGGATGAAGCGGATTGATCGGCTCCGCTTGCGCCGCGATTGCGGTTAAGGCGGTTGACGTAACGACAAAAAAGGCTTGCTTCAACATGGTAAATCTCCATTTGGGTTTGACTACGAGGATAAAGCGGTGGGTTGGGGTAGGTTCGGCTGCCGATGTAAGCTTTGCGACATGTTCTGCGTCTTGAATAACTGAACCTGAGACTTCAGGCTATAGTCGTACAGCGCGATAGCGTCGTCCAGCCACTCACTCCAGAGCGTGCCGGCATTCCCATGCGGTAAGGTGATCGAGGCATCGCTATCGGCGCCTCGCGTCACGCTGATTAACCCAAGCTTACGTGCCAGGTGCCGCATGACTAAATTTTCCGCAAGGAAATGTACGAAGAAACTGTCCAGATTCAGGTTACGCGCGTGGTCAATCGCTCTGCTGAAGATGGCGGCGCCCACGCCGCGGCCGCGGTGCCCGCGCAGGACCGAGATGCCTAACTCCGCGGTTTCGCCGGTCGGCGCAAGGTGAGCGACCCCGATCAGTTCAAGGTTATTGCCATAGACGCCGAACACCGCATCGCGCTCGAAATCTATATATTCCACGTAGTCGGATTTTGCAGCCGCACTCAGCGCATGACCGAATCGGAGATAAATATCTTCGGGCGGCAAGGACAGAAAATGTTCGGTCAATTTACGTCGTTCGCTGGCCGACAATTGTTTCACCAAGGTCATTTTTTTCTCCTTAGACGCAACTGCTCGCGGACGCCGGAAAGGCACAAATCATAATTTTCCGGCGCCCATACTGCGCACAAACCGCCAGCCTTCCGCCGTATAAACGAACACAAACCCGGTTGGGCCGTCGATGAAGACCGTTACGGGCGAGCCGCCGGGGTTTCGGTTAACGGCATCGCGCGCTGAACTCGAACGCGAGGTTAAGGTATCGTCGCGGAAAGCAAATAGCTTGGATATCATGGGTAAGTCCTTAATCAAAAATTTATACTTCATCGAAGTTGCCGGAGCGGATTACTGTCGCGTAAATGCAACCCAAGGAGAGACTTTTTTTCCGCGCTCCAACTCGCGCATGCGGTATTCCAGTTCGTGGATATCGGCCGATTTCGCCAAATAGTCTTCCTGGTGTCCCCGCTCGCGGCACGCGTCACTTTTAGCCAAGTAGTTAAAAAAATTCAGGATAAATTTCATGTCGTACTCCTTGCTGAAACAAAGGCCATGTAATCTTTGCTGCATTGCACTATGTGCAAGATAGCGATACCCGAACGGAGGCGCCAATCGTATCTTTTGATATAGCTAATTGGCTTTATTTATACCTTGCTTAACCCATTGTTGCGTCGCACAATATTGCTTTGCAACTGCGTCCTTTAAAAGGAGAGTTCCCATGGAAATTTATCAATTGCGGACCTTCGCCACCGTCGCCGAACTCGGTCAACTCACCCGTGCGGGGGAGGCCTTGCACGTGAGTCAGCCGGCGATCACCGCCCAGATCAAAGCATTGGAGGACGAACTCCAGGTTACCTTGTTTGAACGCACGTCCAACGGCATGCTGCTTACCCGCGCGGGCGAGCGCTTGCTGGAACATGCGGAAAACGTATTGGCCGCGGCGCAGGCGCTAAAAAATCAAGCCAAAGCATTGTTGGGCGAAGTGGCCGGCAAAATTAGTCTGGGCACCGTGACCGACCCTGACGCCATTCGTCTGGGCGAGCTATTGAATGTCATGCTAGAACGCTTTCCCCTGGTCGAGTTGGAACTGCAGCAACGGGTTTCCGGGCAAGCGTTCGAAGACGTGCGCAACGGCGCCTTGAACGCGAGCTTTTATTTCGGTGCGCTAAAAAATCCAAGTGTGACGGGCTTGCGATTGGGTAACCTTGTGTATTGCGTCGCAGCGCCGGTAGCCTGGCGGGATCGCGTCGAAGCCGCGGACTGGACTGGAATCGCCGCGCTGCCGTGGATTTTGGCGCCGGCCGTCAGTACGCATACTCAACTCCTGCGCGAGCTGTTTCGCAATCAGGGCGCGGAGCCGACCAAAGTGGTCGAAGCCGATCAGGAATCCGTCATCAACAGCTTGATAGAATCCGGCGTGGGCTTAAGTTTGATGCGCGAGGATCAGGCGCGTGCGGCCGAGGCGGCCGGCAAAGTGATCGTTTGGGGCAAGGAACGACTCACGACGGCCCTCTGGTTTATCTATTCCACCGAGCACGCCCACGACCCCGCCATCGTCGCCTTGATCGAGGCTGTGCGGGTCACTTGGCCGCTGAACGCGAAAGCAGAAAAGACACGCCAAGCCGCGCGCCAGGTGCTGTCCGCCCGCTGAGCAAGGGGGAGCACAGTTGTGTCGTGGATCGTGGGGCGGAGATGCTGTGTATCGCCCTGAGACGCCCATGGATACGGGGTAGGCTAGTCACTAGCCTAGAGGGCTACGCCGTCACGGCATGGCTCGCCAGACGGCAAGCTGGGTGCGGCGCTTGGCGGCATGCAAAGAACAATGAGAAGGGTGCGCTCGCGCACCCTTGCGCCTTGATGGTGCAGGAATGCTGCCCTACAACCTCCCCGCGGTGAACGCCACTTCCTGTGTAAAATAATGCCTTCTCCAAACTATAGGCAACGCCATGCCCCTGACATCCGCAGCCGCAACCGAGAAAGCTCGCATCCTCGGCGAGGCGCTTCCCTATATTCAGCGTTTCCACGACCGCAATATCGTCATTAAATATGGCGGCAACGCCATGACTGACGAGAAGTTGAAGGATTCGTTCGCCCGCGACGTAGTGTTGCTGAAACTCGTTGGCATGAATCCTGTCGTGGTCCACGGTGGCGGGCCGCAGATCGGTCAATTGCTGCAGCGGGTCGGCAAGCAGACCGAGTTCGTGCAAGGCATGCGCGTGACCGATGAGGAAACGCTCGATGTGGTCGAGATGGTGCTCGGCGGCTTGGTGAACCAAGAAATCGTCAGCCTCATCAACAAACACGGCGGCAAAGCAGTCGGACTGAACGGCAAAGACGGCGGCATGATCCGCGCCAAAAAAATGCTGGTGAAGAACAAGGAAAAACAGGACGAGTTGCTCGACATCGGCCTGGTGGGCGAAGTAGTGTCGATTGATCCCGAATTGATTTCGTTGTTGGATACACGAGATTTCATCCCAGTCATTGCGCCCATCGGTGTCGGCGAGAACGGCGAGATCTATAACATCAATGCCGATCCGGTCGCCGGCAAACTCGCCATCACATTGCAAGCGGAAAAATTGATCCTACTCACCAACATCGCGGGCGTGATGGACAAGGAAGGCAATGTCCTGACCGGCTTGACCAGCGCCCGGGTCGACGAACTCATCGCCGACGGCACCATCTACGGCGGCATGTTGCCCAAAATCCAAACCGCCCTTGACGCCGTGCGCAACGGCGTCAAAACCGCGCATATCATCGATGGCCGTGTTGAACACGCGCTATTGCTCGAAGTCTTGACCGACCAAGGCGTCGGCACACTGATCCGCGGCGCGGCGGCAAATCGGTCCGCTTAGGAGCCTGCCGGACTTAAAGAATCGCAGCGATTCTTTAAGTCCGGCAGGCTCCTAGCCACTTGCCGTAATCAAGACCGGGTGCAACGCCTGGGCGCTACTACTTTTGGCCTAGTGCTTTTGCGCTATTGCTAGGTTAAGCAACGCCAGTTCATAATGCGCTCAGGGTTAAGGGCTATCCCGCTGCTAGCCGCGATTCTTGAGAGGGCACGATTGATCCATGGGCACGTTGATGATCGGATCGCAAGGCGATCGCGTTCGCGAATTGCAAGGGTACTTGAAAGTGCTCGGCCACTACAGCAGCGATGTGCGCGGCCAATTCGACGATGCCACGGCAAAGGCCGTCTCCGATCTTCAAACGGATCTCAAATTAAGCGCGTCCGGCGCGTTCGACGCAGCGACGATCCTTGCCTTTGAAGACCATCTAAGCCTGAAGTTTGGCGCGCTGCGTTGCCTCGGCTTTTTGCAAGACGATGGGCCCGGCTTGGGTCCGGAGGAATTGGAAAAAGCGCTCAGAGCTTTTCAAGCCGACCAGGATGTCGCACAGAGCGGAAACCTCGACCAGGCGACACGCAAGGCGCTGTCCGGCGAGATTTCGAGGTTGCAAAGCAAGCTGTATTTCCTCGGCGATTACAAAGGCTTTGTCGACGGTGG
>JAYTGZ010000010.1:0-5737 GCA_043733025.1 Pseudomonadota bacterium
GGCATTTTGATTTCCGGCTGCAAGAAAAGGATCGCGATGGCTAACAAGAAAATCGTACCCAGCTTCATGAACGTGGACAGATAATCGCGCGGCGCGAGCAACAACCACACCGGTAGAATCGCCGCGGCGAAACCATAGATGATCACGAACCAGGCGATGCCTATATCGCTGTAGTCGAACCATGTCCGCAAGGTTGGATGATGATCGATCCAGCCTCCGCCTACGACCGAAAAGAGCAATAACGCCACCCCGATGAGCGACGCTTCCAGCACGCGGCCCGGCCGGATGTTGCGCATATAGACGCCGATCAAAACCGCGATGGGGATGGTGGCGAATACCGTCGAGGTTGCCCACGGGCTATGCTTCATGGCATTGACGATGACCAGTCCCAGCACGGCGATGAGAATGATGATGATCGCCAGCGTTCCGATCAGTGCGGCGAAGCCGCCGATGGGTCCCAACTCGTCGCGCGCCATCTTACCGAGGCTCTTGCCGTTGCGGCGCGTCGATAGGAACAGGATCACCATATCCTGCACGCAACCGCCGATCACCGCGCCCACCAGGATCCACAGCGTGCCGGGCAGGTAACCGAATTGCGCCGCCAAGGTCGGGCCGATCAAGGGGCCGGGGCCGGCGATGGCGGCGAAGTGATGGCCGAATACCACCCAGCGGTTGGTCGGCACATAGTCGCGGCCGTTATTAAAGCGCTCGGCGGGCGTGGCGCGCGTTGCGTCCGGCATCAGTACCTTGGCCATGATCCACGCGCTGTAAAAGCGGTAGCCGATCAGGTAAGTACAGACCGCCGCGACCACGAACCACATGGCGTTGATGGATTCGCCTCGATGCAGCGCAATCCCGCCGATCGCCGCTGCACCGGCGACGGCGATGATCAACCACATGAAACCCCTGGTGAGTGTATTCATATTCGTATCCCCTTAATGTCTATCGCCGCTCAGCCAACCGCGGTCTGTGTTATTTGGTAATAGTCAGCGTTACGCAATTCGTGACATTCGATCCCTGGCGTCCCTCACGGACGATGCAATGATCAAGAAATGCGCATAACTTGACCGCAATGCTGTTCGCTTAAGCTCGTTCGCCCTGAGCCGTGAGCTTGTCGAACGGTCGAAGGGTGAATGGGCTTCGACAGGCTCAGCCAGAACGGCTAACCGAACAGCATTGTAACTTGACCGCAATGATAGCAAATATTGGGCGTCGGCTGGAAGTGCCCTGGCAAGTGCCGGTGTTATTGCGAGGCGGGTTTGGGCGCATGTTTGCACACCAGCTCCAATTCCTTTTCCGCCAGGGAGCCGGCGGGGATGGGCGCCATGACCATTTGCTTCTGATCGAACGTGACCTGTTCGATCAGACTGCCGGAATCGCTGCGCATGCTGCCCGACAACATGCCTTGGGTCTTATTCTTACAGTCCATGACGCGATGGACAAGTTTTTCTCGGATCAGCATGCCCGATGCTTCGTCCACTATTTCCGGTTGGTCGTAACTTAGCCGTTCGCGGAACATCGCGAGATCGCCCTCGCGTTCGATGGAGCCGAGGTCGATGGCGAACAGTACATTAGGATTCGAGGTTTGGAACCGTGTCCACTCTTGTGAATACGCCGGCTGCGCCGCTATCAGCAGGAATGTGAGGCGCTGGAGTAACCGCATGAGGGCCCTACACGCTGTGGGGCGTTTTCTTGAGTCCGCCCAATAGGGCCGCGATTTCTCTGCGCGGCGCCGGGCGCGACGTGACCTTGCGTTCCGGCGCGGATGTGGATGGGTCGCCGTTGGCGATCGATTTGAGCAGCACGCTGGGGGATTCGCGCACGTTCTCAACAGGGGCGGAACGCACCCGGACGTTTTCTCGCTCTGGCGGGGGCTTGGATTGAAACTCCAGTTTCTCGATCGAGCGCTTCAATAACTTTTCGATGTCGGCCACCAGGCGTTCTTCCTCCGGCGCCATTAACGATATCGCGTTACCTTCGATGCCCGCGCGGCCGGTGCGGCCAATGCGATGGATGTAGTCCTCGGCAGCGAACGGAATATCGTAGTTGATGACGAACGGAAGCTCTTCGATGTCGAGTCCGCGCGCAGCGACGTCGGTCCCAACCAGTACGCGCACCTTGCCGTTCTTGAAATCGCCTAGGGTTTGCAGCCGTTCCGCTTGGGATCTATCGCTGTGGATGGCGGATGCCGCCATACCCTCCCGTTCAAGCTCCCGCGCCAGGCGGCTGGCGCCCTGTTTGGTGTTGCAGAATATGAGCGCTTGGGTGCTGTTGTTGCGCGTAAGCAACTCCACCAGCAGGTTGCGCTTCTTCATGTGGGGAACACGGTAGATGACTTGCGTGATGGTCTCCGCGGCGCTGTTGCGCTTCGCCACTTGGATGGTCACGGGATCGGTTAGGATCGCGGCGGCAAGTTTTTTCACTTCGTCCGGAAAGGTTGCCGAGAACAGCAAATTTTGCCGCTCTTTTGGCAACAGATCGAGGATGCGCCTGATGTCCGGCATGAAGCCCATGTCGAGCATGCGATCGGCTTCGTCCAACACCAGAATTTCGGTGGTGCCGAGATTCACATTTTTTTGTTGCACGTGATCGAGCAGCCGGCCCGGCGTCGCAACCACAATCTCAACGCCACGGCGCAGCATGTCAGTCTGACCTTGCATGTCCATGCCACCGTAGACCGTGGTCGAGCGCAGCGCCACATGGCGGCCGTAGGCACGCACGCTCTCTTCCACTTGCACCGCGAGTTCGCGCGTCGGCACCAGGATCAGCGCACGCACCGGGTGTCGCGCTGGCGAAAAACTGGTATTCGCGTGGATCAATAACTGCTGCAATAAGGGGAGGGTGAACGCCGCGGTCTTGCCGGTACCGGTCTGGGCGCCGGCCATCACGTCGCGCCCCGCTAGCACTATCGGAATCGCCTCTACCTGAATCTGCGTGGGCTCGCTGTAACCTTCATCTTCCAAAGCGCGCAACAACGCACTATTCAAGCCAAGCTCAGTAAATTTCATTAACTACTATGGAACCTCTGATTAAGTCCATCGCGGCTCGCGTTGGGTCGAGAAGGGGCCGCTCGCCGCGTTGCGCCGCTCGCCAAGGGAACGACCCTTGGCTTCGCGCCGGCGCCTTGCGATCGACCCCTTCTCGACCCAACGCGAGCCGCGATGGACTTAGTCAAAGGTTCCCTACATGCAAGATGAAATAGCACGCGCCAGGGCCGTAAAGATCGCCATATTTGATGTCGATGGCGTCATGACCGATGGCAGTCTTTTTCTGGGTGATGCCGGTGAAGAAATCAAGGTCTATCATGTCCTCGATGGCCATGGGCTGAAGATGCTCAAACAAAGCGGCATTGAACTTGCCATCATCACCAGCCGCACTAGCCGCAGCGTCGAACGGCGCGCGCAGAATTTGGACATCACCCATCTCTATCAAGGTAGCCAAGACAAACTGGCGACTTTTCTTTCGTTACTCGAAACCTTGGATTTCCAGGCCGCCGACGCCTGTTACATGGGCGACGATCTGATCGATTTGCCGGTGTTGCGCCGCGCCGGATTGGCCGTCACCGTGCCGGCAGCCCCGGACATTGTCAAACAACACGTCCATTACGTGACCAAGGCGGGCGGCGGGCACGGCGCGGTGCGCGAATGCTGCGAGTTGATCATGGCGGCCCAGGGAAGCTTGGCGGCGATTCAGCAAGGCTATTTGCAATGAAACCCATCGCCAATGCGTGGCTGCCTTTGGGCATTCCGTTGTTATTGGCCGGCCTAACTTTCTGGCTGATGCGCGCCGTGGAGGTGAAGGAGCCGGAGCCGGACAAGACGCGCCACGATCCGGATATGATCGTGGACAACTTCACGGCCCGCCAATTAGGTCTGGACGGCGGTGAGCGTTATACTATTACTGCGAGAAAGATGCTACATTTCCCCGATGACGATTCGACCCAGTTGGAGCGGGTACAATTTTCGGCACAAGAGAAAAACGATGCGCCTTTGCTGGTGACGTCGGAACGGGCAAAGTTGACCGGGAAAGCCGATGAGATTTTCTTCCTGGACCGAGTCCATCTCGTGCGCGATCCCTTTCAAGGCTATCAACGCCTGGTTGGCGAGACGACCTATTTTCATGTCATTCCCGACCTCGGCATCGGCAAAACCGACCAACCCATTTCCCTCAGCGAAGGCGACAATGTGATGACCGCTGAAGGGATGGAGATCAACAACAAAACCCGGGTTGCGACCCTATCGAAAGTGAAAGCCACCTACCATGTACCTAAGCCGTAAATGTTACGTCCTGCACCGGACACTCAAGCTCTGTGTGGTAGCCGCGATGATGTTGATCAGCTACACCGGCGCCTACGCCGAGAAGGCCGATCGCGAGAAGCCGATTAATTTGGAAGCGGACAAGGTGACCATGGACGACAACCAAAGAGTCAGCGTGTTTGAAGGGAACGTCATTCTCACACAGGGAACCACTAAGATCACCGCCAACAAAATCACCGTGCGCCAGGACAAACAAGGCAATCAAAACGCCACGGCGATCGGGAAACCGGCGACGTTCCGCACCAAGCGCGACGCCGTTGACGAATATGTAGACGGCAGCGCGGAACGGGTCGAGTACGATGCCAAGACCGACAAGGTCGAACTCTTCACCAACGCCTGGCTGCGTCGTGACAAGGATGAAGTGCGTGGAAATTATGTGTCCTACGAAGGGACGACGGAGTTTTATCAGGCGTTGGGAGGCGGCACGCCCAGCGCAAGCTCAGCCACACCGGGGCGTGTCACCGTGGTCATGCAACCGAAGCCGAAGGCTGCGTCCAGCGCACCGAAAACCGCGGGCACGCCGGCGGCGAAAGAATGATAGGCCGTTCAGTCTTAGTCTAATGTAGATGGATCCCGCTAACCCAAAAACCTTGCAACCCGAGCGATCCAGCTTTCCCGATGCTGCCCAGGCTCCGGCCGAGGCGACGTTGTTGGAGGCGAGGAGCCTAGCCAAGCGCTATAAGGCGCGGACGGTGGTGAAAGATGTATCACTCCAGGTGAGAAACGGCGAGGTAGTCGGCCTGTTGGGCCCGAACGGTGCGGGCAAAACTACTTGCTTTTACATGATGGTCGGGCTTGTTCCGTTGGATGGCGGATCGATTTTCCTCGACGGTAACGACATTACCCGGCTACCGATTCATCGCCGCGCCCAACTGGGCCTGTCTTATTTGCCGCAAGAGGCGTCGATCTTTCGCAAGCTGACGGTGGCGGAAAATATCCGTGCGGTGCTCGAACTGCAAGTCTTGACCAAGGACGCATTGCAAGAGCGGCTGGAGACGTTGCTGGAAGATCTGCACATCGGCAATATCCGTAACAATTCCGCCATTAGCCTCTCCGGCGGTGAACGCCGCCGCGTGGAAATCGCCCGGGCGCTGGCGAGCGAGCCACGATTTATTCTTTTAGATGAACCCTTCGCGGGTGTGGACCCGATCGCGGTTCTGGATATCCAGCACATTATCCGTTTCTTGAAGCAACGGGGTATAGGCGTGCTGATCACCGACCATAACGTACGGGAAACCCTTGGCATTTGCGATCACGCCTACATCGTCAATCAAGGATCCGTACTAGCCTTCGGCAAACCGGAGGAAATCATTTATAATGAAAATGTCCGTCGAGTGTACCTAGGCGAGCATTTCCGCCTCTAATGACAGCTCGGCTGGAGAATAAGTTGTCCCTGCCCCGCACATGAAGCATAGCCTACA
>JAYTGZ010000011.1:0-5805 GCA_043733025.1 Pseudomonadota bacterium
GTTGGTGTTCGATCACACCATTCGCAAGCGCCAGCCGGAACAACAATCCACGCTCAATCGCCCCGCCGTGATGCTGGTGCATAGCGACTACACGGTGAATTCTGGCCCGCAGCGCATCCGTGATCTGTTGCCCGACGAGGCGGAAGTGCTGCTTAAGCGCAGAGTCGCGTTTTACAACGTATGGAAACCGATACGCAATCGAGTGGAAGAGTTACCGCTGGGCGTTTGCGATGCGCAATCCGTCGCGCCCGAGGATTGGCTCATCATGGAACTCAAATATCGCGAGCGCACCGGCGAGATCTACGTCACGCGCCACTCGCCGCAACATCGTTGGTACTATTTTCCAAAGATGGAACCGACGCAGGCGTTGCTGCTCAAGACCTACGATTCCGAAATCGAACGCGCCCGCTTCATGCCCCACAGCGCGTTCGAAGACCCGAACACGCCCGCCAACGCGCTGCCGCGCGAGAGCGTGGAAGTCAGGACCATCGCGTTTTTCTAGCAACGTAACCGCCTGGCCGGGTGGCCTAGGGCCAAAGCCGCGTGGATACGGGGTGGCCTTGGGCCATTGGCTTCCAGGCCGCCATGCCTTGCCACCAGGCAAGCGCTATGCGCCTATTGGCAAGGTCACACAGAAAATGTAGGTTGGGTTAGCGCAGCGTAACCCAACGACCCTTCACCCACCGTCTCGGAGGAGCAAAACCATGATCGGAGACCCGGTCGCACTAACCATCCGCCGCAACATTTCACGCGCAAACGCCGAACTCATCGCGGGGTTCCACAATCAGCCCACCGGTTACGTGACCGATGCCTTCAACGGCAAAGGCTGTCTCGACTATCGCATCAAGCCGCTCGATCCGAGCTTCAGTTTTTGCGGCTCGGCCATCACCGCGTTTTGCGGTCCCATGGACAATCTTGCGGCGATGGCGGCGCTCGACGTCGCCAGGCCTGGCGACGTGATCGTCATCGCCACCAAGAATGACGAAACCGCCGCCGTGATCGGCGACCATTGGGCCTATTGGGCGAAGAAGATCGGCGTCGCCGGTGTGGTGTGCGATGGCTTGGTGCGCGACATCGCCGGACTGTTGCGGGTCGGTTTGCCGGTGTTCGCCCGCGGGCTTACGCCAAACTCAGGGTTCCGCAATGGGCCGGGCGAGGTGAACCTGGGTGTGAGCTGCGGCGGCGTGACGATCGCGCCGGGCGACATCATCGTCGGTGATCGCGATGGTGTCGTGTCGATACCGTTAGGCGCCGCGGCGGAGGTGGCTGCGAAACTCAAGCTTGTGCAAGAAAACGAGATGGCCGTTGATGATGAACTGAAGCGCGTCAGCGAACGGAAATTTTGGAACGAAGTATCGATTCAGAATCGCGGCGGAGTGCGATATTTGGATTGAGACGGCCTTTGTCATTCCCGCCCCCGACTAAGACATTCGAGGGCAGGCTTCAGCGGGAATCCATTTTGCCTTCGCACGTCACCATGCATTCCCGCCTTCGCGGGAATGACAAATGGGGATGATTTGCGCTTGCCTCGCCGCGAATTGAGGCATATGCCTCAAGAACCAATCGGGACGCGGGTTACAGCCAGATTGTCTATGGTTTTTGTGGTGCAGGCTTTGCAGGGACCGCAACTGCCGCAGCCGGTTTTCGCGGACGCCCGGGCTTGCCAGTTGGCCGCGCTCGCGTTCGATAGGCCCAGGCGTTTGACGAATAGGATGGCATGGGACACGACGCTTGCGCGCGTGGCGATAGGCATCCAGCGCCACGCGGCGTAGAGCGCGGCGGCCGCGACGATGAGGTAAACGATGAGGTCTTGCCACATGTCAGGCTCCGAGCGCCAGGGCGATGCGATAGGTGATGAAGGACGCCAGGTATGCCAGCGCGAACAGGTAGCCCGCCATCAAGAGCACGTAGCGCCAGGAATTGGTCTCGCGTTTGACGGCGGCCAAGGTCGCCACGCATTGCGGCGCGAACACGTACCACGCGAGCAGCGAGAACGCAGTGGCCAGCGACCAGGTTCGCGCAATCATCGGCGTTAACTGGCCGGCGACTTGATCGCCCGCGGCGGATAAGGCGTACACGGTGCCGAGAGCGCCGACGGCGACTTCACGCGCCGCCAGGCCCGGGATGAGCGCGATTGAGATTTGCCAGTTGAAACCGATGGGTGCGAACACGACTTCGAGCGCGCGGCCGATGATGCCGGCGAAGCCATACTGAATCGCAGGGCCGGTAGCGCCATCCGGCGGCGCCGGGAACGTGGAGAGGAACCAGAGCAAAATCATCAAGGTCAAGATGATGGTGCCGACGCGGTGCAAGAAAATCCACACCCGTTCCCACAGGCCGATGGCCAAATTGCGCAGATGCGGCCAGTGGTAGGACGGCAATTCCAGCAGCAATGGATGGTGTGCCGCTTTACCCTGCCAGAGCTTGAACACCCAAGCGACGGCCATGGCGCTGAAGATGCCGGCGAAATATAAACCGAACAGCACCACGCCTTGCAGATTGAATAATCCCGCAACGGTTTTTTGCGGGATGAACGCGCCGATAATCAGCGCATAAACCGGCAACCGCGCGGAGCACGTCATAAGCGGTGCGATCATGATGGTTACGAGGCGGTCGCGCCAATTGTTGATGGTGCGCGTTGCCATGATGCCGGGGATGGCGCAGGCGAAACTCGACAACAGCGGAATGAAGGAGCGGCCCGACAAACCCACGGTGCTCATGACTCGATCGAGCAAGAACGCGGCGCGCGGCAGATAGCCGGAATCCTCCAACGCGAGGATGAACAAAAAAAGAATCAAGATTTGTGGCAGGAACACCAGCACGCTGCCAACGCCGGCGATCACGCCATCCACCAGCAAGCTTTGCAGCATGCCTGCCGGAATGACGTGCTGCACGAATACGCTGACGGATTCCACACCCGCCTTGATCGCGTCCATCGGCGCCGACGCCCAACTGAACACCGCTTGGAACATGAGGAACAGCGTCGCCGCCAGGATCAACATGCCCCAAACGGGATGCAGCACCACGCGGTCGATGGTGTCGTCCCAGCGCGTATCCACCAGCGGCTCGAGCACGGCGGCGGCGAACACGCGGCGCACTTCTTGTTGGGTGGACAAAACGTCGTCGATGCCGGGTGCCTGCCAGTTAGCCGCGGACGGCTTTGCCGGCGGCACATGGGCGTCAATGTGGGCGATAAGTTTATTCGCGCCGCCATGCCGTACGCCGACGGTTTCGACGATGGGTATGCCGAGTTCCTGCTCCAGCTTCGCGACGTCGATCTCGATCCCGCGTTTTCGCGCGGTGTCGCTCATGTTGAGCGCGAGGACCATGGGAATGCCGAGATGTTTCGCCTCGATGGCAAGACGCAGATTCAGTTTGAGGTTGGTCGCGTCCGTTACGCACACCACCAGATCCGGCCGCGCTTCGCCCTGCGCCGTGCCGAGGATCACATCGCGGGTGATGGTTTCGTCGGCGCTGATGGCGTTGAGGCTATAGGCGCCCGGCAAGTCGAGCAGCCGCACGCGCTTGCCCGAGGTTGTCGTGAACAGGCCTTCTTTGCGCTCGACGGTGACGCCGGCGTAGTTCGCGACTTTTTGCCGCGCACCGGTGAGCAAATTAAATAGCGCGGTCTTGCCGCAATTGGGATTGCCAAGCAGGGCGACGTGCAAGGCGGAATCGGCGGCGCTCATGTTTTAGCGACCACGTAAACATAGTCCGCTTCGAAGCGGCGCAACGCGAAAGTCGTGCCACCGATGCGCACGGCAATGGGTTCGCGGCCGGGATGACCGTGAGCGATCACTTTCACCTTTTCCCCTGGAATGAAGCCGATCTCGACCAAGCGTTGAATCAGCGCGAGGTCAGATTCGTAGTCCGATTTGCTGACCGAACTAATGGTTGCCGTCACGCCAATCGGCAGTTCCGCGAGACTGAATTCTTTTGTGCCCATAGCCTTGGTGGCGATCGTCGCCCCGCTGCGGTTTTGCGCCGCCGCGAGTTCGACAAGTGCGGAGGGGTGAGTGCCTACCTTAACTGACATTGCGCCAACTCGTTGTCTAATTGAAGACCTAGGGGTTTGTTGAAAAACTACTGCGATGCCCGTCTGGGGGCTGGCCCGGGGTAGCCCTAGGCTAGCCACTGGCCTAGGGCCATAGGGCCACGTCGTTGCGCGGTGCTCTGAATCCTCATGTACTTCTGAGTACATTCCGGTTGCAGCGCGCCGTGCGACTCGCATACGGGCATCCTCGCTACGTTTCTCAACAAACCCCTTAAGATATTAGTAACTTTAATAGTAATGAGAATAATTCCTATTACAGTATATATCAAGTGGGTGCGCTACTCAAATTAAAGAAACGGCAGAAAAACCAGTGCGGATATTGTCGCGGTCCGCCGCGGCAACTTGCGTTGCCGGGTAAAAAAGCTAATCTTAAAAAACAATAAGAATAGGAAAATAACAATTGAAAGAAGAACTCGCTCTACTCAGACGCTTAGAGGAAGACTGCCTATCTATACAACGTTCCGTAGCGATTATCCAGTCCGCGCAACGCATCCTGACCTTCTACACTTCCGATGAACGGCAGCGGTTATTCAAGGAATACGCGGCGCTCACCAGCCGTCGCCTAACCCTTTGTGATAGCGATACGAATCTCAATAGCGTGCTCGCAATCTTCCACCAGGACCATCCGGACCTCGCCTTGATCGCCGACGCATTGGCACAAGGTGAGTCTATTGATCTGAATGGCCTAAAGCTCAACCTCTAAGGGTTTGTTGAAAGACGCAACTCGAACCAACGCGTGTTCGCGCGCCGCAAATCCGGTCTGCTAAGATACCGCTCTCGAATCACATTAGGGTATCGCATGGCGACTCAACAAATTCCCGTCACCATACTCACGGGCTTTCTCGGCAGCGGCAAGACCACGCTGCTCAACCGCATTCTCCAGGAACATCACGGCCAGCGCATCGCCGTGATAGAGAACGAATTCGGCGAAGCGGGCATCGATAGCGAGATACTGCTGCAAGATCGCGATGAGCAGATCATCGAGATGAACAACGGGTGCATCTGCTGCACCGTGCGCGGCGACCTGGTGCGCATTCTTGGTAATCTCGCCGACAAGCGCAACAGCGGCGAACTCAGGTTCGATCGCGTCGTGATCGAAACCACCGGCCTAGCCGACCCCGCGCCCGTGGCGCAGACGTTTTTCGTCGAAGATAAGGTTCACGAGCATTATTTGCTCGATGCGGTGGTGACTCTGGTCGACGCCAAACACGCGTCCACGCAACTCAACGAACATCACGAAGCGCAGGAGCAAGTCGGCTTCGCCGATCGTATTCTGATTTCGAAAAGCGATCTCGTCAGCGAAAGCGAAACCACCGCGCTCAGGGAACGTTTGAGAGTCCTCAATCCGCGCGCGCCGATCCGATTCGTCCATTTCGGCAAGACCGACATTGCCGATATTCTCGATGTGCGCGGCTTCAATCTCGACGATATCCTCGCCATCGAACCAGATTTTCTCGAAGAAGATCATCACGACCACGATGATGAAATTTCCTCCTTCGTGTTTCGCGACAAAAAACCGTTCGTCATGGAAAAGCTCGACACCTTCCTCGGTGGCATCGTCGAAATCTACGGCGCAGATATGTTGCGTTACAAAGGCGTGTTGAGCGTGGAAGGCAATGACAAGCGCGTGGTGTTCCAAGGCGTGCATATGCTGATGGCGAGCGATTTAGGTAAGCCCTGGGAAAATGCCGAACGCGAAAGCGTGCTGGTATTCATCGGACGCAATTTGCCGAAGGATGTTTTTGAAGCCG
>JAYTGZ010000012.1:0-4464 GCA_043733025.1 Pseudomonadota bacterium
TGTGCCACCCCTGCTGATGGGCTTGGCGTATCAACCCTGGCTCTACAAGGCGCTGGTGTTGCTGGTCATCGCCTGCCCGTGCGCATTGGTTATCTCGACGCCGGTGACCGTGGTCAGCGGCCTCGCGGCGGCCGCCAAGCACGGCATCCTGATCAAGGGCGGCGTCTATCTGGAACAGGGCCGCAAGCTCAAGGCGCTGGCGCTGGATAAGACCGGAACCATCACCATCGGCAAACCCGTTGTGACCGACACGCTGCTGGTCGCGGCGGTGGATAAGGCGCAGTTATTGCGCCAAGCGGCGAGCCTCGCCATGCGCTCCGATCATCCTGTATCCACCGCCGTCGTGGCTTACTGGAAAACGCAACAGGCGGCCGATCAAGTAATGGAGGTGAACGATTTCGAAGCGCTCACCGGCCGCGGCGTCAAGGGCGTAATCAACGGAGAAACGTTTTTCTTGGGCAATCACCGCTTGGCTCACGAGCTAGGCATTTGTGGCGCGGACCTGGAAGCGAAGCTCGAAGCCTTTGAGAAGAACGGCAAGACGGCGGTCGTACTTTGTTCGGCAACCGCCCCGCTGCTCATTCTCGCGGTCGCTGATACGATCCGCGAAACCAGCGTCGAGGCGATCGAGCGGATGAGCCAGATGGGCATCGAAGCCGTGATGCTCACCGGGGACAACCCGCATACCGCCCAAGCCATCGCGGCCAAAGTGGGTCTGACCGATGCGCGCGGCGATTTACTGCCCGAAGACAAGCTCGCCGCGATCAACTATCTGATCGCCAAACACGGATATGTCGGTATGGTGGGCGATGGAATAAATGATGCCCCGGCGCTGGCCAAGGCCAGCATCGGCTTCGCCATGGGCGCTGCGGGTACCGATACCGCCCTGGAAACAGCAGACGTGGCGCTGATGGACGACGACTTGCGCAAGATTCCAGACTTCATCGAGTTGAGCCGCAAAACACATGCCGTGCTGATGCAAAACATCACACTGGCATTGGGAATCAAAGCGGTGTTTCTGGTGCTGGCGTTGACGGGGCAGGCAACGCTATGGATGGCCGTGTTCGCCGACATGGGCGCGAGCCTGCTGGTGGTGTTCAACGGATTGCGGTTGGTTCGTGGTCAAGGAACTCGATTAACAAGCCTTTCCTAACTTCACACCGACACGTTATCCCCCTTTTTCCTACATACCTTTTTTCCATGCCCCATATCCCCCTCTTCCCCACCCCCGTCTCCATGTATGAACTCCCCGGTATGGACGAGATCAACCGCGATCTCACTGCGCGCCTTGTCGCCGAATCCGTTTCCGTCCCTTCCGTGCGCCATAGCAACATCGGCGGCTGGCACTCGAAGACCGATCTGCATATGCGCTCCGAGGCGTGTTTCCGCACTCTCATCCAGCACATCGTGACGCGGGTGCGCGAGACGGCGGAGAACCTCGCTCAGGAGAGTGGCCAGCAACTGCCGGTGATGCACTGCAAGACGCACGCGTGGGCCATGGTGATGCGAAACGGAGACTATACGATACCGCACGACCATATTGGGCGACGGTGTACTACCCCGACACGGGGGACGCGGACCAAGCGGCGCATCCTGATTCCGGGTTGCTCGGGCTCGTCGATCCGCGGCACGGGGGGCGGCCGATCCCTGGGCTTGATCTCGTCGGCGGGACCTTCTATGCTCAGCCGAGGGCGGGGCGGCTGGCGGTTTTTCCGGGGTGGCTGCTCCATTACGTGAACGCCTACCGTGGGCAGCGGCCGCGCGTGTCGATCTCCTGCAATGTCATCTTTGAATTGGCTCCGCCTTCGCGGTAAGTCGCCTTCGCTCTTACGCGTTCCGCAAGCGTAGTCCTGAGTGGTCGGAGCCACACCATGGGATGTGCCAATGATCGCTCTCGAGCGAGTTGGCGTGAACCGCGATCGTCAACTCCTGGCCCGACACCAGCCCGTCAAGGGCAGTAAAATATGACACTGTCTGTCAGATCCGATCTAGGTGACAACAGATCAAATCTCAAAATCAAGTTTAATCGTTATTCTCGCGGAAATAGGTTTGTAACAAAGCGTCCTTAACATATACGCACAAGGACCGAGTTAATGAGCCGCAACGCCTGGTTATTTGCCCAGCGCCTCGCCTTGGGCGCCGTCCGCGTGCGGCGTGGCGCCAGAACCTCCCACACGGCCATTGCGGCGAACACCACGAGAAACGCGGCTACCCGTATGATCGGTTCGTGGGCGAGCGCGAAATCGGTTAGCATCATCGCTAGTTTATTCTTCAGAGGTTTGCTTATGCTGTATTCAATTGATTACTTGAATAGTAGACAGTGTAATCCTCGCTACGATCAGTCAAGACAAACGCCTAAAGCGCTATTGTTCGAACAATTCGCTCGTGTCGGCCAAGCGCTGAGCAGCGGCCCTCGTCTCGAGTTCTTGGAATTGCTCGCCCCGAGCGAGCGCAGCGTAGAAGCGCTCGCTCAGTTGACTGGATTCAGCGTGGCCAACACGTCGCGGCACTTGCAACAGTTACGTCAAGCGGGCTTAGTGGCCACGCGCAAGGAAAGCCAGTTCGTCCATTACCGCCTCGCGGGCGACGACGTGATCCGCCTCCTGTACGCACTTGGCGCCGTGGCCGAAACCTACTCTGCCGAGGTGGAGCGATTGATAAAAACTTTCCTAACCGACAAGGATTCCCTCGAGCCTGTTGCCGCCGAAGAGGTATTGGAGCGCGCCCGCAAGGGATTGGTGACGGTGCTGGATGTGCGACCATCGCAGGAATACGCTGCCGGGCATGTGCCAGGCGCCATCAACATTCCGCTGCCGGAAATTAACAAACGCCTTCATGAATTGCCAGCGAATCGAGAGATCATTGCGTATTGCCGTGGTCCCTACTGCTTGATGGCTTATGAAGCGGTCGCACTACTGCGCAAGAAACGGCGCAAAGCACGGCGCCTCCAAGATGGTTTGCCGGAGTGGCGGCTGCGCGGACTTCCGGTGGAACGCGAAACGCTCAACTGAGGCGATTGGAGGCTTTTTTGAGAGGCTTGTGAACGATCGGCAAACGGATATCCATGAAAGGTTGGCGTAATCCAGGTGTGATGGCCGCGATGGGCGCGGCCTTACTTTTCGGGGCAGGCGCGCCGGTTGCCAAACTCCTGCTCGGGTCAATGAGTCCATGGCTATTGGCGGGGCTGCTTTACTTGGGTTCGGGCGTTGGACTTGCTTTGGCGCGGCAGTTTCGGCGTACCGAACCGGTCGGTCTAGCACGTGGAGAAGTTAAGTGGCTGGCCATCGCGGTTGCGACGGGTGGCGTGATCGGCCCGGTGCTTCTAATGGTGGGACTGTCTCGCATGCCAGCCTCCGCGGTGTCGCTGCTGTTAAACGCTGAGGGCGTGTTCACTGCGTTGCTGGCTTGGTTCGTGTTCCACGAAAACTTCGACCGGCGCATTGCAATCGGCATGGCACTGATCGTGATTGGCGCGCTGGTACTTTCGTGGCCTGAAGACATCACCTTTGGCTCCGCGTTGCCCGCACTCGCCGTGGTGGGGGCATGTTTTTCGTGGGCCATTGATAACAACCTGACGCGGAAAATAGCGCTGGCTGACGCTACCTTCACCGCGATGACAAAGGGGCTTGTAGCTGGCGCCGTGAATGTTACGATCGCTTTGACGCTCGGAGCGACGCTCCCATCACCTCAAGTTGTGGCCGCTGCTTGCGTAGTCGGTTTTTTGAGCTTCGGGGCGAGCCTTGTGCTGTTCGTCGTTGCCCTTCGTCATCTCGGCGCTGCGCGCACCGGCGCTTACTTCTCGATCGCTCCGTTCGCCGGGGCCTTGATCTCTTTTGTCCTACTCGGTGAGACGGTGACGGCAACGCTGGCGCTTGCCGGGCTGTTGATGGGTGCGGGGGTGTGGTTACACTTAACCGAGCGTCACGATCACGAGCACGCCCACGACGCAACCGAACACACGCATGAACACGTGCATGACGAACATCATCAGCACGAACACAACATCCTTGTGCCGGACGACACCCGTCATACGCATCAGCATCGCCACGATCCGCTAACGCATTCCCACTCCCATTATCCCGACACCCATCATGCACACCGACATTGAACAACCAACACTCATAGCCCAAGCGACAGCGTTTCGTGCGACTGAGATGGCGTTTTCTGAGACACTCTTGATACTGCTCGGCCGTTCAGAAGCTTTGCGAAAGAACCTAGACATATCCTATCCAGGAGGATAAGATTCACAGCGTGATGATACATACCTCCCACCCCGAGATCATCAAGCGGCTCAAGCGTGCCGAAGGCCATCTCAAGAGCATTGTCGCCATGCTGGAAGAGGAGCGTGGCTGTCTTGACATCGCTCAGCAACTCCAGGCGGTGGAAAAGGCCATCGTCAACGCCAAAAAGGCGTTGGTGCATGACCACATCGACCACTGCCTTGAACGCGCCGTGCGCGAGGAA
>JAYTGZ010000013.1:0-1656 GCA_043733025.1 Pseudomonadota bacterium
CGGCTCGACGCTTGCGGAGGCAAATAGCGCGCGCATCTCCAACACACGCTCGGCTGCGAGCCAGTATCCATGAGGCTCCTGGCCTGGTGGCACAAGCCGGCCAGCGCGGCGCGCGGCGGCGAGTTGTCGCAGCCAATTCAGCCATTGCGGATTCGCGCTGGCTTCGCCGTCGGTCATGAAGCCCAGATTCATCAGCGCGTCGTGCAGCTCATCGGCATTGATCGGATCGGGCCAAATCTCAGACTTGAGCCGCGCGATGGCCTCCAGGTCGAGTTGGCCCAAGTCCGACGCTTGCTCGAGGTCGGTCCAGCGACGGGATGAGACCGCTTGGGTGCGTCGCTCTTCCAGCGGCGCATCGTCGAGGAAGGCGTAGGGTTTGGCGTTAAGAATTTCTTGCGCCAATGGCGATGGCTCCGTCGTATCGCGCGCGATGATTGTGATTTCGCCCGATTCGATTTTGCGTAACAGGGATTCGAAGCCATCAATGTCCATGGCTTCGTGCAGACAGTCATCGATGGTTTGTTTCACCAGGGGATGATCGGGAATTTCGCGCTCGCCAACGAGGTTTTCCGCGCAGGCGATTTGATCGGGAAACACCGCGGCGATCAGGTCTTCCGCCGCCATGCGCTGCAACTGCGGCGGGACTTTCTTGCCGCCACGAAAACGCGGCAGGGCCAGCGCGATGGTGGCGTTCCAGCGCCAGCGCGAGGCGAACATGGGTGCGGCGAGCAAGGCTTGCACCAACACATCGCGCACGCTGTTGGAATGCAGATAGCGCTTCACTTCTTCCAGCGGAAAACTGTGGCTGGTGGAAAGTGACAAGACGATGGCGTCTTCCGTTGCCGCCGCTTGCAATTCGAAATTGAACTGGCGGCAAAAGCGCTTGCGCAAACTCAAGCCCCAGGCACGATTGATGCGGCTGCCGTAGGGCGAATGGATCACAAGTTGCATGCCGCCGGATTCGTCGAAGAAGCGCTCGAACACGATCGTATCTTGCGTCGGCAAACAACCGAGGGCCTGATGCGCGGCGCGCAGATAATCGATCAGTTGTCGCGCCGCATCATTATTCCCACCGAGCACGCCGGACAGCCGCGCCAGTGCTTGTTCCTGGCGATGCTGCCCGAAATCTTGCGCGAGCTCCGTGCGCAACCGCGACACGCTTTGCGTGAGTGCATCGCTGCGCGCCGGGCCTTCGCCGAGCCAAAATGGAATGCTCGGCGGCGCGCCGTGGGCATCTTCAACACGCACCGTGCCGCGCTCGACTCGCATGATGCGATAGGATTGGTTGCCGAGTTGAAACACGTCGCCCGCCATGCTTTCGATGGCGAAATCTTCGTTGACGGTTCCGACCTGAATCGCTTCTGGTTCGAGCACGACGTTGTAATCGGCGGTGTCGGGTATCGTGCCGCCTGATGTCACCGCTGTCAGCGCCGCGCCGCGGCGGCCGTGCAGCACATGATTGACCGCATCGCGATGGATGTAGGCGTTGCCGCGGCCGCGGCGGGTGACATAACCGTCGGCGAGCATGCGCACGATTTCCAAGAATTCCTCGCGTGTCACATCGCGGAACGGATAGGCGCGGCGCACCAGCGCGTAGAGATCGTCCTCACGCCAATTCTGCAACGCCACTTCGGCGGTGATTTGTTGCGCCAACAC
>JAYTGZ010000014.1:0-5017 GCA_043733025.1 Pseudomonadota bacterium
TTTACCTCGCTCACGGATCCCGACAGCACGCGCGTAATCGAGCAGACCTATCAGTTCGATCTGGTCAGCACGGAGAAGGTGTTGCAAAAATATATCGACAACGAAATCAGTGTCGAACAGCAACGCGGCGACAAGACAGAGATCATCGACGGTGTGCTCACCAGTACGGCCGGGAACTTGATCCTGCGCAAAGATGACGGCAGCGTGCGCATCATCAATGGCTACGCCGGCATCAAACTGCCGAAGCTGCCGGGCGGATTGATCACCAAGCCAACCTTGGTGTGGGATGTCGCCACTAGCAAACCCGGCGCACACCGAACCCGCGTCGCCTACCAAACCACGGGCATCACCTGGTGGGCCGATTACAACTTCACCTATTCCGAAGGCAAAGCCGCGAATTTCTGTAAGCTCGATGCTGGCGCCTGGGTGAGTATACTTAATCAATCGGGCGGTAGTTATCAAGATGCCAAACTCAAACTCATTGCCGGTGACGTCCAGCGTGCGCTGCCCCCAGCGCCACCGCGAACGCTGATGAAGGGCCGCAGCATGGAAATGGCCTTGGCCGCCGATGCGCCCGCGTTCGAGGAAAAAGCGTTCTTCGAATATCATCTTTACACCTTGGGGTTTCCCACCACGCTGCCGGACAATTCAACCAAGCAGATCGAACTCTTCCCCACCGCCCGCGGCGTGCCGTGTGAGAAGACGATGCTTTATGCCGGTCAGGCTGGCTCGTACTACAACTACGGGAGTCCCATGGTCGAGCGTAACTTTGGCGTCGAGTCCAACAAGAAGGTGGACGTATTCATCTCGTTTAAAAACACCAAAGAAAACAACATGGGCATGCCTTTGCCCGCCGGACGCATCCGCGTCAGCAAACTCGATACGGCGGACAACGGCTTGGAATTCATCGGTGAAGACCGCATCGGCCACACGCCGAAAAACGAGAAGGTGTTACTGAAACTCGGCAGCGCATTCGACGTGGTGGGCGAGCGCCGGCAAGTGGACTTCCGCGTCGATACCAACGCGAAGTGGATGGAAGAAGATATCGAAATCAAGATTCGCAACCAAAAGGACGAGCCCGTCACGGTGATTGCGAAGGAGAGTCTTTATCGCTGGTCCCAGTGGCGCGTTCTGAAAAACAGCATGGCCTACGAAAAACAAGACGCGCACACGATATACTTCCCAGTGAAATTGGCGAAGGGCGCGGAAGGCATTGTTCGCTACACCGTGCGCTATACCTGGTAGAAAAAAAGGCATCGAGCCAGGAGCCGCATGGATACGGGGTGGGGGGCTGGCCTAGGGCCACCTCGGGCCATTTGCTCATGGCGATGCCATGGCTGGGAGCCTCATCGATATTGGCTCTCCAGTCATAGTGCTACAATTCCATTTCATTACAAGGAGGGGACATGAAACAACGTATCGGCTTTATCGGCGTCGGCCTGATGGGCCACGGCATGGCGAAAAATCTCATCGAGAAAGATTTTCCTTTGACCGTGCTGGGTCACAAGAAACGTGGGCCGGTGGAAGACTTAAAAAAACGTGGCGCGAAGGAAGCGAAGACCGTTAAAGCCTTGGTCGACTCCTCCGATGTCGTCATCCTCTGTGTCACCGGGACGCCGCAGGTGGAAGAGATGATCTACCGCGCGGACGGCATTCGCGCCGCGGCGCGCAAAGGCCTGACGGTCATCGATTGCTCCACCAGCGAACCGCCTTCCAGCGCGAAAATTTACGCCGATCTCAAAAAACTCGGCGTCACCTTCGTCGACGCGCCGCTGACGCGCACACCCATCGAAGCGGAACAAGGCCGCTTGAATACTCTAGTCGGCGCCGAGGCGAAAGTGTTGAAAGCGATTAGGCCGATTCTCGAAGCGTTCTGCGAAAATATCTTCCATATCGGCGCTCCGGTCAGCGGCCACCAGATCAAACTCATCAATAACTTTTTTGCTATCGGCCAAGGTGTGTTGATCGCGGAAATGTTCAGCGCCATGCGCAAGATGGGCATCGATCCGAAGAAGCTAGTGGAGCTGGTGAGCAAGGGCGCGGCGAATTCCGGACTGTTTCAACTCATCGCCGGCGGTGGCGCCGAGGGGGATTTCGAGCGCATGAAGTTTGCCATTGGCAACGCGGCGAAGGATGTGACCTACTACAACCGCATGCTCGACAGCCAGCAACTTATCGGGCCAATCGCGGCGGCGTTACAACAATCGCTGAAGCATGCGGTGGCGCTCGGCTACGGCGATAAGCTGGTGCCATCGCTGATCGAGGCCCAGTGGGAAATCAACCGGTTGAAATAGCCTACTGAAGTTTGTCGGGCAACGGCGGCAAATTCGGAATTGGCATCACGTCTATGCCCTCATCGCTCAAGGCGGCGACATCTTGCGCGGAGGCTTGACCACGGATATTTCGCACCGCCGTTTCGCCGTAGTGGATTTTGCGTGCTTCTTCCGGGAATGCCGCTCCGACATCCTCGGTGTTCTTGCGAATATACGCCAACACATTTCGCCACAGTGCTTCCGGCGACAGGTTCGGCGTCATGGCGACAGGCGTTGTGGCGCCAGCCGAATGCCTAGCGATGTTAAGACGGGGTGCGGCGGGACGCCGAAGGATCGCGGTGGAACCGCACAGTGGGCAGGATACGAGACCTTTCCCTTGCTGGGACTCGAAAGCTTCCAGCGAAGCGAACCATCCCTCGAACGGATGATCGCGCTCGCATATTAAGTCGTAGACAACCATTCGTTTCGGCGATCGCCGGGCAAAAACCCGCTACCTCGCCAGTTGCCGTTCGCGCATCTCTTCCAGAGTTTTACAATCGATGCATAGGGATGCCGTGGGCCGGGCGAGCAAGCGCTTGAGGCCGATTTCGACGCCGCAGCTTTCGCAATAACCGTACTCCCCAGCATCGATCTTCGCAATCATCTCATTGATCTTTTTGATTAGCTTGCGCTCGCGGTCCCGGTTGCGCAACTCCAGCGCCATATCCGATTCCTGCGTGGCGCGATCGTTGGGATCGGCGAAAACCGTCGCCTCGTCCTGCATGGTGTGCACGGTGCGATCGATATCTTGGCCCAGATCCGATTTCCATTCATTCAGCAGCTTGCGAAAATGACCAAGCTGGCGCTTGTTCATGTAGGACTCGCCCTTTTTTTCGACATAAGGCGCGAATTGCTTAGTCGTTACTTCACGCATGGATCCCATCAATTATTACTCGCAAAAAGAGAAGTAGACACTGCTTACTTTAGCCAAGCCAAACGGCAAATGATAGCACAGAATACTGACCAAATTAACCTCGCGCCATGCTTCACTCATCAGTTAGGCGGCCGGAACCACTACCGTCCCGGCGGGAAATGGACATTAGATGGCACGAAGCGGCGGCCAGCGAATCGCTGCCGGGTTGAGAATCGGATAGACTTAGTGCGTTGAACGTTAATCGGAGGGTAAAGCAAGTGGCTAAAGAAAAATACACGTCCGTGGCAATCTGGTTACATTGGATAATCGGAATCGCCATACTGGGGCAACTGGCGCTGGGCCTTTACATGGGGGATATTCCCAAAGACACACCCGACCGGTCGTGGTACTTCAATCTCCACAAATCCATCGGTGTCACCTTGGCGGCATTCATCCTGCTGCGTGTTATTTGGCGGCTCGGCCATCGCCCACCCTCGCTGGAAGGGCTGATTCCTGCGTGGCAAGTCACGGCTTCAAACATCAGTCACTGGCTGCTTTATCTTTGCATGATCATCATGCCCGCCACAGGGATGATCATGTCTTCCTACAGTAAATACGACGTCAAGGTGTGGGGAATGAAGCTAATTCAGCACAGCGAAAATGAGGCGTCACGGAAATTCTGGCTGGAACTGCACCAGATTACGTCGGAGATCTTCATGGTCGTCATCGCGATCCACGTCATCGCCGCACTCAAGCATTTAATGATCGAGAAGAATGGCGTGTTTCAGCGAATATTGCCTTAACAGCCTGATAACGAAGCGGCGGCGACTTATTCCTTCGCGCCCGCCGCCGCAAGCAGGCCGATGACGTCCCGATGCCCCAACTCCCTCGCCATGGCGCGGGCTGTCTTGCCGCGGTTGTCGCGTAGATTTGGATCAGCTCCAGCGTTCAAAAGGATCTTCACACTCTTAGCATCGCCGTTGCCCGCCGCCCACATCAGCGCCGTGACATCGTTATGGTAGCGCGCGTTAGCGTCCTGCCCGAACTCCAGTAGGGCCTTAACTACGCCGGAGTTGCCATTGCCCGCCGCCTGCACCATGGCGGTCTTGCGTGATTGGTCCGTCGCCGCGGGATCCGCGCCTTTCTCCAACAGGGTCCTGACGATAGCCGCGTGGCCTTGAAATGCCGCGCTCATCAGCGGCGTGACCTTTTCCAAGTTCGCCTGATTGACGTTTGCCCCGGCATCGAGCAACAGCTTCACCATGTCCGAGTTTCCGTTGCGCGCCGCCAAATTGAGGGGGGTGTCGCCGCTGCGATTGCGGGAATTGGGCATAGCGCCATTTTTCAGTGCGCGCTCTAAAAGATCGATTTGGTTGCGTTTGGCCGCCGATATGAGTTGTGCATTCTTGTTCAGGGATTCATAGGCCTCTTGCGCGCCTACAACGGCGGTGGAGAGCAACAGCAAAGTGAGAATTCGTGTGATGCAGAGCAGCATTCTGTCAATGGCCTCAGTCGATAAAGTTTGTGCAATAATAACGCCGCGATATTGTATAGACACTGCTCGGCTTTTATCTTCGCGTCAACAAATAACGTTATATAACTTAATATCCAACAATCTGGAGGTAGCATGGATTTTCTCAAATCAAAGTTAGCCCTTGGACTAGCCGCTAGCCTATTGATGTCGACCGCGGCATTCGCAGCGGAAGAGATCCAAGGCGGCGCGACGGTCGCGGCCAGGCCGATGTCCAGCGGACTCGTGCCCGTGACCCAAGCCATGTTGAGCGCATCGGAGCAGGACGGCAAACATTGGCTGCACTCGAACGGCAACTACGCGCAAACCCGTTTCTATCCC
>JAYTGZ010000015.1:0-4245 GCA_043733025.1 Pseudomonadota bacterium
TCGAACAAGGGAAGCAGCACATCGTCAACGATGATGAAGCGATCCTCCGCGTGGTTGGCGATGAAGCCGATGTCCTCAGGGAAGAGGCGCAGGTTCAGCGTGTGCAACACGCCGCCCACGGCGGGGATGCCGAAGTAGCACTCCATATGGGCAAAACTGTTCCACATCAAGGTGCCGACACGATCGCCGCGCTTGAGCCCCGCTTGCTGCAAAGCTTTAGCCAATTGCTTCGAGCGGCGATAAAAATCCCGGTAGGTATAACGATGCAAGGATCGATCGGCGAGGCGCGAGACGATTTCAGTCGAGCCGAACAGTTTTCCCGCGCGCTCCAAGATGTGATTGAGCGTGAGGGGGTAATGCATCATTGTGGACTTCACTTTTTCTCCAACCATAAGGCGTTATAATTTGACGACAATATACTACCAAAACTTGGAGGAAATCCCCGATGGCGATCAAGGTGTTCGAGAATTGCAAGGAGTTGCACGATTGGATCGGCAAAGAAGTCGCCGTCACCGGCTGGCTGACGATTACGCAACAGCGCATCGACGATTTCGCCAAAGCGGTGGACGACTATCAGTGGATCCACGTCGATCCAAAACAGGCTGCCAAGTCGCCGTTCGGCTCGACCATCGCCCATGGTTTTCTCACCATGTCGCTAATGAGCCGCTTCATCTACGAGGCGACGGAAATCAAGAGCGTGAAAATGGGGATTAACTACGGCATGAACCGGTTGCGGTTCGTGTCACCGGTAAAAGTGAATTCCGCGATTCGCGCGCGATTCACGCTGGCTTCGGTAGAGGATTTGAAGGATGGCGTGCAGACGATTTGGAATGTCGTGATTGAGATCAAGGGATCGGAGAAACCGGCGCTAATCGCCGAGTGGGTCACGCGGCGGCATGAGTAGGTCTGTCAGTCGGAACGCGCGCTAATACGTGTCATCCGCGTGAAAACGGGGGGATCCATTTTGATTTACGAACGACACTGGATTCCCGCCTCCGCGGGAATGACACAATAAAAAACGCAGGAGAAAACCATGCCATTCAAACGCTCGCCCCACTGGCCGCAAGGCTTGCCGCATCATCTGACGATTCCGGAAACGAACCTTTACTACAACCTCGAAGTATCGGCGGCGCGCTTCCCCAACAAGGATGCCATCGTTTTCTACGATTCGAAGACGACCTATGCCGAATTGAACGCGCAGGTCATCAAGCTTGCCGGGTTTTTACAGCAACGCTGCGGCGTGAAGCGTGGCGACCGCGTGTTGCTCTACATGCAGAATAGCCCGCAGTTCATCGCCGCCTATTACGCAATTTTGCGCGCCGACGCGATGGTGGTTCCCGTCAATCCAATGAACCTCACGGCCGAGCTAGCCCATTACATCGAGGATGCCGACGCGGCCACCGCCATCGTCGGGCAAGAAGTTTTTCCGCGGATTCAGCCTCATGTCGGCGCCACGTTGTTGAAAAACGTCATTGTGGCAACGTATTCCGATTACCTTACCGCGCCGACGGATCTTAAGGCGCCGGATTTCATACACGCGCCGCCTATCGATCTCAATGAACCCGGAGTGACTGCCTGGAGAGCCGCTCTGGATGCGGCTCTCCAGCCATCTCATTCAATGGCGGGGGCGCAAGATTTATGCGTGATGCCCTACACCTCGGGCACCACCGGCAAACCCAAGGGCTGCATACACATCCACAGTTCCGTGATGATGACCGCCGTCACGCATGGCGCGTGGCTGGGCGCGGGGAATGCCGAAGAGGTGATCCTCGCCGTGTTGCCGTTCTTTCACGTGACGGGTATGCAGGGCAGCATGAACGGGCCGATTTTCCATGGGCAGACCATCGTGCTCTTGCCGCGCTGGGATCGCGAAGTGGCGGCGATGATGGTGCAGCGTTATAGGGTCACGGGCTGGACGAATATTCCGACCATGGTGATTGATTTTCTGATGAATCCCAAGATCACGGAATATGATCTTTCCAGCATTAAGCAGGTGGGCGGCGGCGGCGCCGCCATGCCGGAAGCGATCGCGCAGAAATTGCAGGATCTTTGCAAGCTCACTTACATAGAGGGCTACGGATTATCGGAGACGATTGCGCCGACCCACATCAATCCCGTCGATCGGCCGAAGAAGCAATGCCTCGGCATTCCGATTTTCGATACCGACGCGCGGGTGATCAACCCGGAGACGTTACAAGAACTGCCGGTGAACGAAGTCGGTGAGATCATCTCCCAGGGGCCGCAAATTTTCCAAGGCTACTGGAAAAATCCTAAAGCCACCGCGGAAGCGTTCATCGAATTCGAAGGTAAACGCTTTTTCCGCACCGGCGATTTGGGCCGCGTCGACGCGGAAGGTTACTTCTATATCGTCGATCGTTTGAAACGCATGATCAACGCGTCGGGATTCAAGGTTTGGCCGGCGGAAGTCGAAGCCATGATGTATCAAAACCCGCACATCCAAGAAGCCTGCATCATCGGTACGCAAGACGCCTATCGCGGCGAGACCGTCAAAGCGGTAGTCATGCTGAAGGAAGCGAGCCGCACAAAGGTCGGTGAACAGGAGATCATCGACTGGTGCAAAGCCAATATGGCCGCGTACAAGTATCCGCGCATCATCGCGTTCCGCGATACGCCGCTGCCAAAATCGGCCACCGGTAAAGTGCAATGGCGCATGCTGCAAGAGCAGGAAAATGCCAAGTTTATCAAGCCGATTGGGTAGAGGGCCTATGTTAGAATTCGCGGCGTATTGAGTAAACGGAGAGTTGGCAGAGCGGTTTAATGCGGCGGTCTTGAAAACCGTTGTGGGGCGACCCACCGGGGGTTCGAATCCCTCACTCTCCGCCAGGAATGTAATGTAACTAATTGATTAAACGTAAAAAAAGTTAGCACTTTCCAAAGCTACCCCACACCCTACCCCACACACGTTTCGCGGCAGTGCGCCATGAGCAAGCCCAAGACCCCACGAGATAACATTCCTAACAAGCGAGTAAGGTATCTCCGTGGCGTGGCGGCCGCTCGTGAATTTCTATCGAAGATCGGGCTAGGCCCCATGTTCATCTACCCGCCACTAGACAGCTTTTTATCGGCAGATGGCGCACAGGAGCGCGGTGACTGGGAAATTTGGATTCGAGCAGAGGCGATTGTCCAGCTATTTTGGGAACTTCGCGCGGCCAATCGGACCGTTCCCGCGATTAAGCGGGCGATGCGGCTCATGATAGAAGGCCCGGAAATTCAGGAAATCACTTCGGACATGTTGGTTGCAATCTTGATGCAAATGGAGGTGGCGGCCACTGAGGAAAGGAAGCTCGGCGGCCGCGAACGCAAGGTGAACGATACGGCCATCCTGGATCGCTACGATCTGGAAAAGAGCCACAAACGGTATGGCGCACGTCAACGCACCGCACGTGCTTGTGGCATTTCGGAGTCCACCTTAAAGCAGGTCATCAAAGGCCGCGCCCAGAACTGAATAAGGGCAGAAACAGTTTCTGCCCTTATTGTCTTGTTGCATAGGCATCCCCCGTTTGTTTGAATACTCCATGCTTTTGCACAGGAGTGTTTTGTAATGGAAAAAACTGTTCGAGTCGTCGGCGTTCCGAAAGTTTGCGACAAAATCAACTACAAACCTTCGAAACTGTACATGCTGATCAAGGAGGGAAGGTTTCCGAAACCGCAGCGCATCGGGGGAAAAAACGGCTGGCTCGAAAGCGACATCGACGCGTGGATTTTAGATCGCTTCAAAAAGCTCGACGCGGGGGCCGCGCCATGACCCATAAAAAAGACCCGGAGCGCGGAGGGGCGCAGCCGGGTTCACAAAATACTTTTTCGAGCCTTAATTATAGCCCATGCCGCCACGAACGAGCGACACTTGTTCGGATCGACTGCCGCGCCGGCGGTTTTCAATACCGCAAGTTTTGCGCAACGTGTTGGTGCTCGCTTGGTAGCGCGATCCCGCACCTTGCGGCGCACGCCGAGGAAGCGCGCACCGGCATTGACGCGCCGATTGCAGGCCTTCAAATAATCCATGCGGCGGCGGATTGCTACTCTCGCCGTGAGCGAAGCGGGGGCCTGCCATGACGCCGTTCGAACTTTGGACTGTGGCGCAGACATTGAGTGCCGCCGTGGCAGCGATCGAGTCTTACGAGGATCAAGCAGATTTCGCGGCGAAATTGCGCCTGAGAGACCTGCTCGCTGCGATGGACGCGGCACTTGATTTGGTGGAATTCGAGGAGCGGACTTCCGCACGGG
>JAYTGZ010000016.1:0-6018 GCA_043733025.1 Pseudomonadota bacterium
GCCTTGCATCATGATCGCTCACAGCTACCCGTTCAGGCTCATTTTGCGTTGGAAACACGCACCCCTGTTCAGGCTCATTCTGTATTGGAAAAGGCTCGAGTTTGCCGTTTTCAGGGTTTTCTCGTATCCTCCCTAAAACCTAACTCGAGTTGTCACGATGGACCTCAACTACTCCCCTGAAGAAAACGCATTCCGCCAGGAAGTGCGCGATTTCCTGCGCCAGGCACTCCCCGACAGCCTGCGCCGCAAAGTCTTGGCGGGCATACACAATGACCGCGACGAACAAATCGCCTGGCAAAAAACTCTGTACAAAAAAGGTTGGTTCGCGCCCCACTGGCCGAAGGAATATGGCGGCACCGGTTGGAACGCCGTACAGCGCTATATCTTCGAAGAAGAATACGACGACGCCGGCGCGCCGCGCGTCGTCCCCTTCGGCCCCTTGATGTGCGCGCCGGTGATCATGGCCTTCGGCAACGAATGGCACAAACAACGGTTCTTGCCGAAGATGCTAAATAGTGACGAACTGTGGTGCCAGGGCTACTCCGAGCCGGGTTCCGGCTCCGACCTCGCCTCGCTGAAAACCAAAGCCGAGCGCCAGGGCGATCACTATATCGTCACCGGTCAAAAGACCTGGACCACGCTGGCCCAATGGGCTGACTGGATCTTCTGCCTGGTGCGCACCTCTAGCGAAGGCAAAGCCCAAGAAGGCATTTCGTTCTTGCTGATCGACATGAAATCGCCCGGCGTCGAAGTGCGGCTCATCAAGCTCATGGACGGCGCCCACGAAGTGAACGAAGTCTGGTTCGAGAACGTGAAAGTGCCGGCGGAAAATTTGGTCGGCCAGGAGAACAAAGGCTGGACCTACGCCAAGTTTCTGCTAGGCCATGAGCGCAGCGGCATTGCCGCCGTGGGCCGCTCGAAACGAGAGCTTGCCTTCATCAAGGTAGTCGCGCGGCAAGAGCAGCTCGACGGCAAACCTCTGCTCGACAATCCGCGCTTCCGCGACAAGGTCGCGCAACTGGAAATCGATCTAATGGCGCTGGAAGTGACCAGCCTGCGCGTGCTCTCCGCCGAAAGCCGCGGCAAAGCGCCAGGGCCGGAAGTGTCGTTCCTCAAAATCAAAGGCACGGAAATTCAGCAAGCCCTGACCGAACTGCAAGTGGAAGCGCTGGGCCCTTACGCGCTGCCGTTCTTCCCTGATTTCGTCAACGGCGTGCCCGGCGCGACCATCGTCGGACCGCAGTATGGCCCGCCCTTCACGCCGCGCTACATGAATTACCGCAAAACCAGCATCTATGGCGGCTCCAACGAGATTCAGCGCAACATCGTCGCGCAACATATTTTGGGGCTGTGAGGCGAACATGGACTTCAATTTTTCTTCCGAACAAGAGCAACTGCGCGATACGGTCAATCGCTTGATTGAACGCGAATACGAATTCAACAAACAGCGCCATGCCATCATCCATTCGCCCGAAGGCTATAGTCCCAAGGTATGGAGCAGCATGGCGGATATCGGTGTATTGGGCATCGGCATCGCCGAGGCCCATGGCGGCTTCGGCGGCAACGCCATCGACACCATGATCGTGATGGACGCGTTGGGCCGTGGCCTGGTGGTCGAGCCCTATTTCGCGACGGTGGTCATGGGCGCTAATTTGATTCAGCTTGCCGGATCGGACGCACAAAGATCCTTACTGTTGCCGCAAGTTGTCGAAGGCAAACTCAAGCTCGCCTTTGCCCACAGCGAGGCCGGCGCGCGCTATGACTTGAAGCGTGTCGCAACCGTCGCGCGCAAAGATGGCAACGGCTACGTCTTGAGCGGCGAAAAAATCGTCGTGCTCCATGGCAATATCGCCGACAAGATTATCGTGTCCGCCGCCACCGCTGGTGCGCTGAACGACGGTCAGGGGATGGCATTGTTCTTGGTCGATGGTAAAACACCCGGTTTAAAAATCACCGGCTATCGCACCATCGATAATCAGCGTGCGGCAAACCTACATTTCGATAACGTGCGCGTAAGCGCCGAAGCGATGTTGGGCGGCAGTGATGACAACCTCGCCGTGGTAGAACTGGTAATGGATATCGCGACCGCGGCCTTGGTCGCGGAATCCGTCGGCGCCATGGAAGCCCTGCAAAAAGCCACGTTGGAATATCTAAAAACCCGGCGCCAGTTTGGCGTGCCAATCGGCAAGTTTCAAGCCCTGCAACACCGCATGGTCGATATGCTCATGTACCTTGAACAATCGCGCTCGATGGCGTATTTGGCGGCGGTAAAAGTCCAGTCGAACGATGTCGCCGAACGCCAGCGGGTGGTGTCGGCGGCGAAGAATGCCATCGGCCGTTACGGTCGCCTGATCGCGCAAGAGGCAGTGCAGATGCACGGCGGCATGGGCATGACCGATGAATTGTCCGCCAGCCACTATTTCCGCCGCTTGACCGCTATCGACGCCACGCTCGGCGATGCGGATCATCATTTATCCCGCTTCGCGGCCAGTCCTACGTTTTAGTCACTGAGGTTCGTTTTGACATTTAAATATTATTGGGAAGATTTCAAAGTCGGTGACCGCACGGTGCTGGGAACCAAGACCCTCACCGAAGATGAAATCATCGGCTTTGCTAAACAGTTCGATCCGCAGGTGTTCCACGTCGATAAAGAACTCGCGGCACAATCCTATTTCGGCGGCATCATCGCCAGCGGCTGGCACACCTGCGGCATCGCCATGCGCCTGATGTGCGACGCCTATCTGATGGAGTCGGCAAGCATCGGCTCGCCCGGCGTCGATAATATTCGTTGGCTCAAGCCCGTTCGTCCGGGCGATACATTGCGTGTGGAGCGAGTGTTTCTGGAATCGCGGCCCTCATCGAGCAAACCCGATATCGGCATCGTCAAATCCCGCTGGGAAGCCTTTAATCAGCACAATGAAATGGTCATGTCCATGGAAGGCATCGGCATGTTCAAGCGCCGAGCGGCGGCGAGCTCATGAGCCATCCCGCTGAATTCGCGCGAGCCGCCACGGTCCTCGGCGGCGTGACCAACAAAGTTCATGTTTTATTGCGCAAAGAGGATTTTAATCCGGAGCGCCTGACGGCGAATGTGGTCGTGGTGCTGGATATTTTGTTTGCCACCACGACCATCGTCACGGCGCTTGCGAACGGCGCGAGCGAAGTGATCCCGGCGACCGACGAGCACGATGCGCGCGCCAAGGCGAAGGCCTTTCCACCGGAGTCGGTCATCCTGTCTGGCGAGAGAATGATTCACGCCATAGAAGGTTTTGTCTCACCGCTACCGCTGGCGCTGAAGGAGATCGGCGTCAATGGCAAGCGTTTAATTTATTCGACCACTAACGGCACCGTCGCCATGCGCCAAGCGGCAGTCGCACCCCACGTATATGCTGCCAGCCTGCTCAACGGCGCAGCCACGGTCGCGCATATTCAACAGCATCACCCCGATAAATCGGTGCTGGTGATTTGCAGCGGCTCGGCGGGGGGCATGAACCTCGAGGATTTTTATGGCGCCGGCTACATCGTCGATCAACTGGTAAACGGGCTCGATCCCGATCGCGATCTCACCGATGCCGCGCAATCGGCGCTGCGGCTTTATCGTACCCACGACGCCTACGATTGCCTGATCAGTTCCCGCGTCGGCCGCATCATGGAACGCTCCGGCCTAAGCGACGAAGTGCGCTATGCTTCGCAGCGCGGCGTGCTACCGCTGGTGGCGAAATTAGAGGGTGGTGCGGTGCGTGTCGTCTGAGCAGAAGCATTGTTACGCCAACGTCAACGGCCAGACGCTGCACTACGTCACGGCCGGAGAAGGCAAGCTGATGCTGTTCGTCCACGGCTTCCCGGAATTTTGGTGCGCGTGGCAAAAACAACTCGACGAATTCGGCCAAGATCATCAGGCCGTCGCCCTCGATATGCGCGGCTATAACCTATCATCCAAACCTGCCGGGGTTGACGCCTATCGGGCCAAACATTTGATTGAAGATTTGCGCGCGTTGATCGAGCATTTGGGTCACAAGAAATGCATCCTCGTCGCCCACGATTGGGGCGGCGCCATCGCGTGGACTTTCGCGGCGAGCCTGCCCGAGTACGTCGAGAAACTCGTCATCATTAACGCGCCGCACACGGCAACCTTCTCGCGCGAGTTGACGCACAATCCCGCGCAGCAAGCGGCGAGCCAATACATGCTGCTGTTCCGCATGGATAAGGCCGAGCGCGTCATGACCGAAAACAACTATGGACGCCTGGTCGGCATGCTCAAGAGCGCCGGCTCGAGCGGCGCGTGGCTCAGCGAAGCAGACAAAGCCCGCTACATCGAAGCCTGGTCGCAACCGGGCGCTGTAACCGGCGGCCTCAACTATTATCGCGCGTCACCGCTTTATCCGCCGACCCCCGAGGATCCCGGCGCGAGTGCAATTCAAATCGATCCGGTACGGGTGATGGTTGGTGCGCCAACCTTGGTCATCTGGGGCGATGCCGATAGCGCGTTGCTACCGAGCTTGCTGGACGGATTGGAACAATACGTTCCCGATTTGACCATCAAACGCATTCCGAACGGCTCCCATTGGGTGATCCATGAACAGCCGGATTTAGTAAACGAAACCATTCGGGCTTTCATATAGAATTGGGACGATTCGTCGTCCCCAAAACGTACTGTAGGGGACCTCTAAAAATTAGAAGTCTGTCATTCTGAGCGAAGCGAAGAATCTGCTTTTCCGAATGAACTGAAGCAGATTCTTCGGCCTACGGGCCTCAGAATGACAATTATTAGAGGTGCCCTGTAGCAATTAAGGAGGAATATCCGTTGAATGTTGGTTCGACAGCGCCGCTCTTAAGCCTGCGCGACGTATCCGTGCGTTTCGGTGGCATCATTGCGCTCGACCGCGTCAGCTTCGACGTGGCGCGCGGCGCCATCGTCGGCCTCATCGGTCCGAACGGCGCGGGTAAGACCACATTGTTTAACTGCCTGTCGCGGCTCTATCATTACGACAGCGGCGAAATTACCTTCGAAGGCCGTTCGCTGAAGGAAGTGCCGCGCCACGGCATCGCCGCGCTGGGGATCGGACGTACGTTTCAAAACCTCGCGTTGTTTCGAAATCTCACCGTGCTACAGAATGTCCTGCTAGGCGGTCACTCGCAAACCACCGGCGGCTTCTTCGTCAATGCGTTACGCTTACCGAACGTGGCGCGTCAAGAAGCGAGCCTGCGCGAGCAAGCGGAAGGCTTGATCGATACGCTTAACTTACGCTCGGTCGCCCAGACGCGCGTCTCCGATCTATCGTTCGGCACGCAAAAGCGTGTCGAACTTGCCCGCGCCCTCGCGACTAAACCGAAGCTGCTGCTGCTCGACGAACCCGCCGGCGGCCTCAACCATTCGGAAGTCGACGGTCTCAAAACCCTGATTCAGGATTTGCGCGATCGCTTCGGCCTCACGGTGTTGCTGGTCGAACATCATATGAGCTTGGTGATGAACGTTTCGGATAAAGTCGTCGCCATCGATTTCGGCCGCAAGATCGCCGACGGCATACCGCAGGAGATTCAGAACCATCCCGAGGTGATCAAAGCCTACCTCGGTGTCGCCGCATGAGCACGATACTCGCCGCGGAAAATCTCGACGCATCCTACGGCGCCACGCAAGTCTTGTTCGGCGTCAGCTTCAGCGTCGAGCAAGGCGGCATCACCACTATCCTCGGCGCGAACGGTGCGGGCAAAACCACGTTGCTGCGCGCTATCTCCGGCATGGTCAACACGCGCGGGCAGATCACGTTTCTCGGTCAACGGGTCGAAACCAAAGCCACCGAGGACATCGTGCGCATGGGCCTAGGCCATGTGCCGGATGGGCGTGGCACATTCACGCATCTCACCACGGAAGAAAATCTGCGGCTCGGCGCTTACACCCGCCGCGACAAAGCGGAAACAGCAAAAGACTTCGAACGGGTGTACGGCTATTTTCCACGCCTCAAGGAACGCCGCGACCAACAGGCGGGCACCCTCTCCGGCGGCGAACAACAAATGCTC
>JAYTGZ010000017.1:0-2859 GCA_043733025.1 Pseudomonadota bacterium
GATCGAACTGGACCTGCATTACATCCCCAAGCGTTGGTTGATAGTCGACTTTAACGCGGCAACGACGCGTACACGATTCGACGATGGTGATCCCGACGGGATAGGCAAGCGCATTCCGGGCGCAATCGAGCGTGTCATCACGGCAGGCATCACTATCGATGATATCAACGGCTGGTTTGGCAATGTTCAATACCGCTATTTCGGTCCGCGGCCTTTGATTGAAGACAACAGTGTCCGTTCGGCATCTACGATCCTCACCAATGCCCGCGTTGGCTACAAGTTCAGCAAGCAATGGAATCTGCATCTCGATGTATTTAATTTATTTAATCGCAAAGGCAATGACATCGACTATTTCTATAGGTCTCGCCTCGCCGGCGAGCCTGGCGGCATGGACGGCATTCACTTTCACCCGGTCGATAAACGTTCCTCACGCTTAACCTTAACCGGAATATTTTAACTGCGTGTTGAAAATCCACGCTGGATTTCAGCCTCATAACTGGAGTGGTACGCTGCGCTTTTTATGGCCCGGTGGCCATACGGGCACCTTAGATGTGCATTTTATGTGTGGTAGGTCGCTGGGAAAATTGTCCTTGATGTGGTATGGTTCCCAATTCCAATATAAACACTCACGGAGGAAATGATGAGTAGTCAATTGTTCCGCTTCACCGCTCGCCTATTGATCGTTGCTTTATTCGCGTTGCATCTGCCGATGCGCGGCGCCAACGCCGCCATGCTCGGCACCGAGACCGCGATCGAACAAACGCAGACCGCGCAAAACCGTGAACGAGTCGAAACGTTTATGGCGCGCGCTGACGTTCAAACCCAGCTCGAAAAAATGGGCATCAATCCGGATGACGCCACGTCCCGTGTCGCCGCCATGACCGACAATGAGGTCAATCAAGTCGCAGGCAAGTTGGATACGCTGCCGGCCGGTGGCGTGGAAGTCTGGGTCATCGTGTTGATCATCTTGGTTGTGTTGGTCATCACTGATTTCTTGGGATGGACGAAGATATTCCCATGGCAGATCGGTCCGCACGAGTAAAAGCTTGATTCGCCTATGGTCACAACACGCCCGCACCGTAGCGGGCGTGTTGCTTTTGGGACTCGTTGTTTCCGGTTGCGCGACCCTGGACAGCCGGGCCTTACTCAAGAATCCACCCGCGGATCTCAGCAAAAAAGTGGAACTTACCGAGGTTCCGTTTTTCCCCCAGGAAGAGTATCAGTGCGGCCCGGCGGCGCTCGCGACGGTGCTGAGCGCGAAGGGAAAAAGCGTAACGCCGCAGGACCTGACCAAAGATGTGTTCCTGCCTACACGCAAGGGTAGCCTGCAGGTGGAAATGCGCACTGCCGCGCGCCGGCAGGGCATGCTCGCCGTGTCCATGTCGGGCCGGATCAAAGACCTACTAATGGAGGTCGCCGGCGGAAATCCTGTCATCGTGCTGCAAAATCTCGCGCTAAATTGGTATCCCCTGTGGCACTACGCCGTGGTGGTGGGATATGACTTGGAACGGGCAACCATCATCCTTCGTTCCGGCACAAAACAGCGGCAAGTGATGCCGCTCACGACCTTCGAACACACCTGGAAACGCAGTAACTACTGGGCGATCGTTGTGGTGCCGCCGAACGAGGTGCCGAAGACCGCGACCCGGGAAACTTTTTTCGCCAGCGCGCTAGAAATGGAAAAGACACGCCAACCGGGCCTGGCGGAGACCGCCTACGACGCCGCTTTGCAACGCTGGCCGGCGGATCTGGTGGCATTGGTCGGCCTTGGCAATAGCCGTTATGCCCAGGCCAACCTCAGCGGCTCTGAAGCGGCCTTCCGGCAAGCCACGGAAGTCCATCCACAAGCGATTATCGGCTGGAACAATTTGGCGGAAGTGCTCGTCGCACAGAACCGTCTGGCGGAAGCACTATCGGCAGCGGAACGCGCCGCCAGCCTGGAGGGGCCGAATCACGCCGCGGCCGAGGAAACCCTGAAAGTAATTCGTAACAAAATCGATACACAAAAAAATTAACGCGAGTTTTTTCGGCGTTGATACAAACGATACAACTCGACCCTATCGCCCGGCCGGGCGCCTTCCCACACGAGCCGCCAATCCTCGCCATCTTCAAATGTCGGTGCGGTTTGCACACCCTGAGTGAGTAGATAGCGGCAATTATTTCCGGCGGTGAGTTCCAGGCGACGGGTGCGCAAATCGATAAAATAGTCCAGCATCGCGCGCTGCGCTTCGCCGAGACCGCGACTCGCTATGCAGTTGCGTGGCGCCGGCAACGCCTGCTTCAGCGACATCGCCATGGCGCGATAACTCTTACCCTGGTCGATGAAGGGCAGCCACAAGGTCATCGCCAACATCCAAAACATGGTGATGCCGGCGGTCCAGTTCACGATCGCGCGGCGATTGGATTGACGCGACCGAGTGATGGATATCAGCCAAAGAACACTGAGTGTCATCGCCAGCACGAAAGCGAGAGTTTGAAACTCGAGCCGGTAGCCAGGTAAATAGGTTTGCAAATAGCTCACCACGGATTCCGGGAAACCGAACAGCAAGGCGAACCAACCCACCCACATGCCTGCCGCGAGGAGGCCGAAGGTCATCATCCCGAACCAATCCAAGGCGCTGGCCGCACCGCGACTCAACTCGTCGATGCGGCTCGCGCATATGAGGCTGAGCGGTATCAAGATCGGCAAAGCCTTGCCCTCGTGGGTATCGCCGGTTAAGCACACTAACACCAAGACGCCGAGCAATGATCCCATCAGCAACTGAATCCGCGCTTCACCCATGAGGCGCCACCGCCCGTACCAAAACATCACGCAGACCAGGGGCAACGCGGGCCAGGCATACCAGGGCAGCAGTCCCA
>JAYTGZ010000018.1:0-9913 GCA_043733025.1 Pseudomonadota bacterium
TCGCCCTCAAAAGGCTGCTAAGCCGCCAAACGATTTGTCATCTCGATGACCATCGCCGGCTCATGATCCGTCTTAAACTCAAAACTGACATCTTCCGCGCCGAACGCACGGGCGATAGAACGCAGGGTGGATTCCGCCGAGGCGTGTAAATCGCCTTCCATTTTCTTGATCTGTTCTTTCGCACGCTCTTCAGCATGTTGGCGCGCGGCGGCGATCAAATGATTCTTGTCTTGCTCGTTAAAGCCACCGGAGAAGAAGCCGTTCAACAGATCCGGCAGCAGCCAGGGCAACACACGCGCCTTTTGCTCGTCATACACATTAATATTGCGGATGAACACCTCGTGCTGACAGGGCGGCATCTTGAGGTTATACGCGCCTTGGCCGCGTGCCTCGATCTGGAATGCGTTGTGACGCAGGTTATAGCGAAATTCGATCTCGAATTCGAACACCATGGCCATTTTATTTTGCGTGAGCACCCAACTCAGATAACGCTCGCCGAACTGGCCCCAACTGTGGTCGGTCTCGGTGACGATTTCCTTGGTGAAGACTTTATATACCGCCAATTCGCCGATGGAGCGCATGTCCTCGATGCTGCTGTGGATGGTAATCTGCTGCGATGGCTTTCGCGCTTTCCACGCACGCACCAACAGCGTGGCCGTGTAGACCAAGGCAATCAGCAACACCAGACTAATAATCAGCGACCAATTGAAATCCATTGGAAGTCCTCCTCCACGGCGAATTGAAGCGATAGTCTAAAACAAAAAAGGGCTGTCTCCAGCCCTTTTTTTTATTAGTGCAAACAGCGGGGTTTTACGGTCTAGCTTTCACCCAGGACAGAGACCTTGATGGTCGCCGTAACGTCGCTATGCAACGCCAAGGTGATTTCGTGGTCACCGACTTGCTTCAACGGACCATCGGGCATGCGTATCTCGCCTTTAGCAACTTCAAAGCCTTGAGCCTGCAAAGCGTCGGCGATGTCGTTAGTGGTGACCGAGCCGAACAGCTTGCCGTCGACGCCGGCCTTTTGGGTGATCTGCACCATCATGCCATTGAGCTTTTCGGCGCGGGACTGCGCTTGGGTCAGAATATCGGCCTGTTGTTTCTCCAGATCGACCCGGCGCTTTTCGAACTCCGCCAAATTTTCCGGCGAGGCGCGCTTGGCTTTGCCATGGGGGACGAGGTAGTTACGGGCATAACCGGATTTGACCTTGACCACGTCACCCAACTGGCCGAGGTTCACGACTTTTTCGAGCAGAATAATTTGCATGTTAGCCCCTTAGTGCAAATCGGTGTAAGGCAACAGCGCGAGGAAACGCGCACGCTTGATCGCGACGGACAACTGGCGCTGAAAATGCGTCTTAGTGCCGGTGATGCGCGCCGGAATGATCTTGCCGTTCTCGTTGATGAAATCTTTCAGAATCTCGATGTCTTTGTAATCGACTTCGGCGATCTTGTCCACGGTGAAACGGCAGAATTTCTTGCGGCGGAATAGCGACCGCTCCGGATTACGCTTGTTTTTCGGATCGTTCTTTTTCTTACCAAAACGTCCTCTAGTGGGTAGTGCCATGATTAACCTCTTTCAATAATTTGTAACTGTTCACATGAAGCACGGGAGCGTCGGAACGCTGACTCGACCGAGCTAAAAATCCCCTGACCACAATCTCCGCGCCTTCCGTAAATCGACCTATTTCCCGCGCCAACTCACCCGCCGCTTGCGCCCGCATGGTCACGCTCACGCTCAGCGCCGTATTGGCTTCCGCTTGCCGTGACTGATGCTGCAATTCGAACATCAGCACCGGCACGCCGGCTGGGCTGTGACGAACCGGTTGCAGGTTACGCATCACGCCGGATAGCACGATCTGATTGCGACTCAAATGGCCGCGTTACGCCGGCGTCACCAACTCTGGCGGGGCCTCTGGCGCTTCCGGCGCGGGCGCATCGTCCTTTACCGCTTCCAGCAGTTGGGTCGTCGACAGGGACTTGGATTTCTCTTCCTTCATCATCGCCGAAGGCTCGGTCACGGCGACCTCCATTTTCACGGTCAGATGACGCAACACGGCATCGTTGAACTTGAACGCGTCGTCGATTTCATCGAGCGTCTTCTGATCGCACTCGATGTTCATCAACACGTAATGGGCTTTGTGGATTTTTTGAATCGGATACGTCAATTGGCGGCGGCCCCAATCTTCCAGGCGGTGAATATTGCCGCCGTTGTTGCTGACCATGCCTTTGTAACGCTCGACCATGGCGGGCACTTGCTCGCTCTGGTCAGGGTGAACAATGAAAACGATTTCATAATGTCGCATTAACTCTCCTCATGGGCTGGTTAAGGCTTCCCGCGATGCGAGCGCAGTGAAGCAAGGAAAACGATAATTATAACAGGCTCCTAGCGATCGGATCAAACCGCGATGGCAAGGTACACTACGGGCTATCGGTTTCGCGGTACATTTCGCGTCGTAACTTTTTTTTATTCTCCACCATCTGACTGCTAACATGTTTAAGCTGCCTCCAGAATGCATCGAATTACAAAGCAAAGTACGCGCGTTCTCGCAAACCCACGTCGCGCCGCGTGCGGCGGCAATCGACCAAAGCGCCGAATATCCACAGGATTTGCATCGATTGTTGGTGGAACATGATTTCATGCGTACCATCGCGACCCCCGCGCGGGAGCCGAATAGATTCTTGGTGCGAGCGATAATGATCGAAGAAATCGCGTACGCGAGCGCGGCGGTATCGATGATTCCCATGGTCAACGAGCTGGGTTGCACGCCGATTCTGTTATTCGGCAGCGAGGCGCAAAAGAAGCAATGTCTCACCGGCGTTGGCAATGGAACGCTGTTTGCATCCTATGGATTGACTGAACCGCAAGCGGGCTCCGACGTCGCTGCCCTCACCTGCCATGCGCGGCCCGACGGCGATCATTTCCTTATCAGCGGCGAAAAATCCTGGATCTGCAACGTGCAACGTCCCGGCTTTTGCATCGTCTTCGCGACCGTTGATCCCGACGACACGCGCCACGGCTTAACGGCTTTCATCGTCCGCACCGATAGCCCGGGATTCGACATCATCAACGCCGAGCCGACACTCGGCCTGCGTGGCTCGCCCACGTACAATTTTAAGTTGAACGGCGTCCGCGTGGCGCGCGATCAAGTCCTGGGCCAGCCGGGCGATGGCTTTCGTGTCGCCATGATGACGCTGAACCACACGCGGCCCGCCGTCGCCGCGCAAGCGCTTGGCATCGCCCGTGCCGCCCAGGATGTGGCCCTCGCTTACGCGCGCGAGCGCAAGAGTTTTGGGCAACCGTTGATCGAGCATCAAGCCATCGGCTTCATGCTCGCCGACATGGAAATGAAAATTCGCGCTGCCCGCCACTTGGTTTACGAAGCGAATGTTTTGCTTGGCGAAAAGCTTGGTGGCGATTCGATCGTGACTGCGTCGGCCAAATGTTTCGCTGCCGATACAGCCATGCAAGTGAGTTCCGACGCGGTGCAAATTTTGGGTGGCAACGGTTATAGCAAAAATTATCCCGTCGAACGCTTTTTCCGCGACGCGAAAGTCACGCAAATTTACGAAGGTACGAATCAGATTCAGCGCATGGTGATCGCGCGGAAACTTTCCACTCAAGGGAAGCTCTGAATAAATCCGATTTCGTCGTGATACTGCGTTGCTCACGAAAAACACCTCCTTACATATCATTTATATGCGGCGTCGATACTTTTTGCTCGCGCCTTGTCCCAGTTAGAACTCGAACTTATTCAGAGCATCCCTAGGTAACGTAAATTGAAACTCATCATCGCCACCCCCAGCCCGTACGCCCGCAAAGCGAATGTGGCCTTGCTCGAAAAAAATATCCCCGTCGAGACGATCATCGACAACCCCTGGGCGCCCGACACCGGGATCGCAACAATCAATCCCCTCGGCAAAGTCCCCGCGCTGATCCTGGATGATGGCCAGGTCGTTCACGATTCATCCGTGATCGTCGAATATCTCGACACCTTGCCGCAACCGCCGCGCTTGATCCCGCAAGAACCCGCGTTGCGCGTCGCCGTCAAGCAAATCGAAGCCATCGCCGACGGCGTATGCGACGCGGTCGTACTCATCGTCCTGGAACGAAACCGCAAGCCGGAACAACAAAACGCCGCGTGGATGTCGCGTCAGCGCCGGAAAATCGAAGCGGGCGTAGAGGAGCTATCGCGCCTGTTGGGCGAGCGCGATTTCTTTACCGGCGCCGGGTTCTCCCTCGCGGAAATTGCAACCGCTTGTTCCTTGGGTTATCTGGATCTACGCTTTCCGGAATTCGATTGGCGCGCGGGGCACGACATTCTCGAGCGCTTGTTTATCGAAATGTCCGCGCGGCCCTCCTTTTCACAAACGGCGCCGACGGCACAAGTCGTTCCGCAAGAACCCTAAGCTGTCATCCTGAGCGTGCCTTTAGCCCCGGACTTGATGCGGCGGAGGGATGTGCTTTTTAGGTATACGCAAAGACACGCAAACAGATTCTTCGTCGCGGAGTTTACCCTTGAGCGCAGCGAAGGGCTCCTCACAATGAGATGGGGATAGGATTGTGCCAGCAGGCGCATGGACATTGGCTCTCAGCCTTGCCTTGCCGCGAGGCAAGCTGGCTGCGGCTCGTAGCGTGGATCAAGCGGAGCGGATCCACCAATCATCAAAAAACGAATATTGGGCCGGGGCAACCCGCCAAACATTTCGAGGAGGGGCTATTTCGGATTCAGCAGCTTCTTGGCCTTGCCTAGCGCTTTATCCGCCTCGACAAACTGCCCGGCCTCGTATAACCGCTTGCCATCAGCGCGCAGCTGCATGACTTCGGAAAGCTGCATCACCGGAAGAGTTGCGCCTGCGGCCAGCGCCGCATCGATTTCCTGCATTGTGATAGGGGTGTGATGGGCATAGGCCACCGAGCTGACTAGGGCACTTGCAACAAGGAGATTGCGTAGTTTCATTTCGACTCCGAAGGGAAAATGCAGGTTGTGATTAACGTTTTACCGCACCTATGTTACTGTTATCGCGTTGCGATAGAATACCAGATAAATACTGAAAATTTAACCCGTTAGAGATGGAATAAAACCATGGTACTAGCAGCAAAAGAGCAAGAGATCGCCATGTTACGCGGCGAGATCGAACTGTTGATGAACGAACGGGATGGGCTGCTGAAAATCGCCGGTGCGGCGGCGGCGTTCGTCGCCAACGTCGACGTGACCGCCCTCCCCAAGGGCTGTTGGGATGCGGCGGATCTCATGGGTGAAAGCTTGAACGAGGTGTCGGAGGATACCTTGAAAGACGCGCTCGCCGCGGTAGAGGCGGAAATCGAGTTCGATATCATCGATCGCCGCAGGCAGGAGCGCTACGAACGCACCGCCTCGAAGAAACCCCAGTCCCTTAAATAAACTTCCCTTGCCGCCGCTGCCCACCTACGCGGATGTCGAGGCGGCCGCCGCGCGCCTCGCAGGCGTCGCCAATCGCACACCGGTTTTGACTTCTCGCACCGTGGACTCGCGCACGGGCGCGCGGGTTTTTTTCAAATGCGAGAATTTCCAGCGCATCGGCGCATTCAAATTCCGCGGCGCCTACAACGCCCTGTCGCAGTTAACGCCGGAACAAAAGCGGCGCGGCGTGATTGCCTATTCCTCTGGTAACCACGCCCAGGCCGTGGCCCTCGCCGGGCGATTGCTGGGCGTCGGCGCCACCATTGTCATGCCCAAAGACGCGCCGCATATCAAGATCGAAGCGACCCGCGGCTACGGCGCGGAAGTGGTGTTATACGATCGCGCGCTCGAACAGCGCGAAGCGATCGCTCAACAAATCGCAACCCACCGGGGACTGGAAGTGATCCCGCCGTTCAATCATCCGCACGTCATCGCCGGCCAGGGCACGGCGGCCAAGGAATTCATCGAAGAAGTTGGCGAGCTGGATTATTTGCTCGTCTGCGTCGGCGGTGGCGGCTTGATTTCCGGCTGTGCGCTCGCCGCCAACGCCCTGTCGCCGCGCTGCAAAGTCATCGGTGTCGAACCGGAAATGGGCGACGACGCCACCCGTTCCTTCCACAGTAAAACGTTGCAAACCGCAGATCGCGCCAATGAAACAATTGCCGATGGCGCACGCACGGTATCGCTCGGCTCGATCACCTTTCCGCTGGTGCTCGCCCACTGCGACGACTTCGTAACCGTCAGCGACGCAGCGTTGATGCGAACCATGCGATTCCTGTTCGAGCGCATGAAAATCGTCGTCGAGCCCACGGGCGCGCTCGCGGCCGCGGCCTTGCTCGAACGGAAAATCCCCATCGCGGGAAATGCCAATGTCGGCGTCGTGATCAGTGGGGGAAATATCGAGCCGGGATTTTTTGCTCGCGTGGTGTCGCTGCCCCTCAGCCGCCAAGGTGAATAACCCATTCCGCCAAAATTACGTTCTTTTTTATCAGCCGCTTTTTCGCGTTGTTTTAGATGGGAGATCACAGAAATTGAGCAATTCGACCTTATTTCGGCAGCATGTGCCGTATTTAGTCACAAGTAATTTATGTGATATTTTTAATATCTAATTGTTTTATAATGATATTTATAATTGGCATAGTTTCTGCTTATAAGATCAGTGATGGTGGACTGCAAGGTCCAAAGAACGTTCCTCCTCCTCGTTCTATCCATCATTTTCTCCTCCGAGAGCGGTTGGCCCCACCCAGAAATGGGTGGGGTTTTTTTTTGCCTATTTTCCGCAATAGCAAACGCGAGTTTTCGGTGTCCGCGGCTTATGGTATCTTGTGAATGACGATGTTTATCTCACTCCCATGACATTTCTCGCCCTGTTGGCGGCGCTGCTGCTGGATTTGTATGTAATCCTTCCAGTGCGCGGACAACTCGATACTCTATTGCGGCGCTATGCGGAATTCGTTCGTCATAGTTTGGACGGCGGTGAGCACCGCCTGGGCATGATGGCCTGGCTCGCCGTGGTCGTGCCACTACTGTTAATCGCGGCGCTGCTCTATGCTTTGCTGTATTACGTCAGCCCCGTGCTCGCGTGGCTGTTGAATGTTGCGATTCTGTTCGGCTTGATCCATTTCAAACGCAACGCTGATCGTATCACCGCCATGGGCCGTGACATTCGCAAAGACGACCTTGCCGAGGCCCGCGCCCTGCTTGCCTCCTGGCGTGGCATGCCCGCTGACGGGCTTGATACCTCGGCCCTGGCGCGGCTCGCCATCGAGCACGCGTTTATCGACGTGCATCGCCATTGGTTTGGGCTGGTGTTTTGGTTTGTGGTGTTGCCCGGCCCGGCAGGTCCGATTCTTTACTGGCTGGCGGCGCACCTGCAGGAATTCTGGAGCGGCGCGAAACGCGATACGAGTCCGGAATTCGGTGACTTTGCCCGCCGCGTTTTTTTCTGGATCGATTGGATTCCACAACGCCTGACGGCGATCACCTTCGCCATCGTCGGCAATTTTGAGGACGCGGCGTTCTGCTGGCGCTCCCAGGCATACGGATGGACTGATCGCAACACCGGCGTGCTGCTCGCGAGTGGCGCGGGCGCCATGGGAATACGTCTGGGCGAACCTATTTCAGGCGACGACAAGTTTGAATTCCGCCCTGAACTCGGCACCGGCGAAGCAGCGGAAGCCGATCACCTCCACAGCGCGGAAGGTTTGATCTGGCGCGCCATGGTGGTGTGGGTCGGACTGATTCTCTTACTAACCGTCGCGAACTGGGTAGGTTAACCCGCCGCCAGTAACCTTTCGATTCGCGCCGCTGCCGGCGGATGGGAATCGTAAAACGCGGAGTGCAGCGGGTCGGGTGTCAAGGTGGATGCATTGTCTTTGTAAAGTTTGACTAGCGCGCTCACCAAATCGCGCGCATCGGCCTGCTGCGCGGCGTATTCGTCTGCCTCGAATTCTTGCTTGCGCGAGTAATAGCTCATCAGCGGATGCAGCAAGTAGGTGAACACGGGCAAGGCAAGAAAGAACAGGATCAGCGCCAGCGCCGTGCTCGAGCGTTCCACGCCCAGGCCGCCAAAGAACCACGGCGCGTTCATCAACTGCGCCAACAGCCACAGGAAAACGAAGCTGCCGACAAAGGTCAAGGCGATGCGCTTGATCACGTGGCGTCGCTTGAAATGCCCCAACTCATGGGCGAGCACCGCCTCGATTTCGTTGCCGGTGAGGGAATTTAGCAAGGTGTCGAAAAACACCACGCGCTTATTTTTTCCGAAGCCGGTGAAGTAGGCGTTGCCGTGGCTGGAGCGCAGGCTGCCGTCCATCACGAACAAACCCGACGATTGGAAGCCGCATTTTTGCAGCAAACGCTCGATCCGGCCTTTGAGTTCCGCGTTGTCGAGCGGTGTAAATTTATTGAACAGCGGCGCAATCCAGGTCGGATACACCGCCAGCAAAAACAGATTAAATGCGGACCAGGCCAACCAGGCGTAAAGCCACCACCGATCGCCGAGACGCTCCATCATCCACAACGCGGCGAGGACGATGGGCAGGCCGATCGCGGCGGCAAGCAATCCTTGTTTTAAGAGATCGCTCAAGAATAACTTCAGCGTCATCTTGTTAAATCCGAAGCGGGCTTCGAGATTGAACGTGCGATACAGCGAAAACGGCAGATCGATGAGCGCGCCAATCAGGATGACGCTGGCGATGATCGCCATGCCGCTCATCAAGCCATCGCCGAGGGGACCCCGCCAGAAACCGTCGAGCCAGTTGATGCCACCGCCCAAGGTGAAGGCGAGCAGCACGATCACATCGAGCAAGATGCCAAGGCCGTTGAGATTGACCTTCGCACGAGTGTAGTCCGCGGCCTTTTGGTGGGACGCGAGCGGAATTGTTTCGGCGAACTGTTGCGGCACGCGATCGCGGTTCGCCAACACGTGGGCGGCATGCCGGCGTGCGAGCCACAGTTTCAGCGCCGTCGTCAAGCCGAGCAATACGAGGAACAACAGGGTAAACTCATTCACTATTCATGTTCTCCATTTTTCATCGTCCCACTGAAGGTTGCCTGGCCAGAGAGCCAATACCCGTGCGGCTTCTAGCCCATAGGCTGCCAGCAGGCAACATCAGCGCGCTTGCTGGCAATGCCTCAATTCGGAATACAAGGTTTGGATTAGCCATGCCTTGTGTCAAAATAGATCGCTATTGTAAGTAATAATTCAATCATGAAAACCATGAAATGCATGAAATGATGGCGCAAGACAAAAATCGGCTGATTTGGATCGATATGGAGATGAGCGGTTTAGACCCGCTCAACGACAGGATTCTTGAAGTGGCGCTGGTGGTGACGGACGCTGAACTTAACACCGTGGCCGAAGCGCCGGTGCTGGTCGTACATCAGAGCGACGCCGTACTCGAGCGCATGGACAACTGGAACAAAGGCACCCACGCACGCTCAGGCCTCATCGATAAAGTGAAAAAATCGAGCCTGGATGAGGCGACCGTCGCCAACGCGATGATGGACTTTCTCAAGCCCCTGGCGCCCGCCAACGCCTCGCCCATGTGCGGCAACTCGATCTGCCAGGATCGGCGCTTCCTTGCGGCGCACATGCCCCAATTTGAAGCGTACTTCCATTATCGCAACTTGGATGTGAGCACCTTGAAGGAATTGGCAAAACGCTGGTATCCCGCGGTGTATAACGGATTCAAGAAGGAAAGCAAACACGAAGCGCTGGCCGATATTTACGAATCCATCGGCGAACTCAAATACTACCGCGCTAACCTATTCAAGCAGTAACGCTGCCTAGCACATAACTTGCACGGATAATTGCACAGATTCTGCTCATGAATAAAGGCACTCTCTTTAGTCTCGAAGTCAATCCGAAAATTCCGGCCCGGCTGCAGCGGCTGGAAGAAATCGCGAATAACCTTTGGTACAGTTGGCATCGCCCGACGCGCAGTTTGTTTTCGCGGCTCGATCGC
>JAYTGZ010000019.1:0-11343 GCA_043733025.1 Pseudomonadota bacterium
TTGTGGACCACTCGGCGTACCGAGTTCCCCACAAGCCCCACCGGGCTCTACTACTATCTATTCTCTCAGTCAATTTCCACACGAAACGACGAGGGGCCTTTATTCTTTATTTTCCGTTTTCCGAGGCGCCCCCTTCCTGTAGGTCGCATGGATAGTGCGTCTCAGGACGATATCGAAGAATATTCCGGCGAATCTTAACTCGCGATGGCTGCGGCGGGTGTCGCTCTAGCATTTGAGCTTGATCGCCGAGACGTGGATTCTTGACGTAAAACCATATTAGAACCGTCATTCCCGCCCCCGATTTGGCAGGCTCTGGCGGGAATCCAGTGTCTTTGCGCTAACGTCACTGGGTCCCCGCCTTCACGGGGACGACGAGCTAAAAGAAGTAAAGCAACTTCAGCCCCAAGAGACTATTGGTCTTGGAGTAGCTGCCATCTTTTGTGTTCAAGAATGTCCGCAAGCTCGCGCCGTCCAGTCGATACTTTGGCCGCAGGGTGACGTTTTTATCGAGCAGATAGTTGAACGTGGCGGTGAGGGCATAGCGGTTCGCGCCTTTATCAGCGTCATTCGCCAGGCCGGTGGTGGAATCGATTTCCTGGCCGAAACCGCTGAAGGGATCGTTCAACACAGAAATAGCCAGGTCATCAAACTCATCGAAAATCCCATCGCCATACGTGTCAGTTTGAACGAAGGTTTCGCGGAACACGTTGCCCGGCATGCCCCCGCCGTTCTTGCTGTTCTTGAGGTAATCCGCGCGAACGACGCCTTCGGTACGCGGCGTGAACTTGTAGCCCGTCAACATCGACGCGCCTATCCATTCCGCATTCTTGCCGTTAGTCGCGGCCTTTTCCCAACGGCCGTACTCGAGCTGGCCGGCGAAACTCCAATCGCCTTTGTTGTGATAGAAATCGGCCTGCACGTTGGTCAAATTGTTGCCGAACAACTTGCCGCGGTAAAACGTTCCGCCGACGCCCGCGTAGTCGTTCAACGCATAGTCCAAACGGCCATGCACCGCATTTGAGCGGTCGGAATAATTGCGCGCCAAGGCTGCCAGATTGCCGATCATCACTCGGCAGGTTGCGCGGCAGCGGGCGCGGCGTTGATCTAGTCCTCTAGCGTCTTGACCTTAACCTTGAGTTCTTGCAATTCCCTGAGCAATTCGGCGTTGTCGACTTGAGCGAACGCGGCGCAAGGTAACGCCAGGGCAAGCGCGGCTACTAGCGATTTGATCTTCAATTGTTTCATGGCGCCTGTTGCTCTCGTAGATGATTATTTCGCTGCGATGCTCAATTCTGTTAATGGAACGGCCAGCAGCCGCGCCAGTAATGGCTCCTAGGGCACCGATTTACTCTCGCGATAAGCCTCTGCCATCTCCCGTTCCAACTTGCGCTGGCTGCGCGTCATGTAAATACTCGCGGCGATCACGCCGATGCTCACCAACACGATAATCACCGTGGCGATCGCGTTCACTTCCGGATTCAGTCCAAGCCGTGCGCGGGAGAACACCACCAGCGGCAGCGTGGTCGAGCCGGGGCCCGAAAGGAACGCGGAAAGAATCACATCGTCGAGTGAGACGGTAAACGTCAACAGCCAAGCGGACACAATGGATTGGCCGATCAGCGGCAAGGTGATCAGGAAAAAAACCTGGCCGGGCCGGCACCCGAGATTCATCGCCGCTTCTTCCAGGGAGCGATTGAGTTCCTGCAGGCGCGCGCGGATCGACACCGTGGCATAGGCCATGCCGACCAGCGTGTGGCCAATCCAAATGGTCATGGCGCCGCGTTCGGGCCAGCCGATCGCCTTTTGGATCGAAACCATGAACAATAACAATGACAATCCGATCACGATTTCCGGCATGACCAAGGGCGCGGTGATCATGCCGTTGAACAGGGGCCGCCCAAAAAAACGCTTGTAGCGCACCAGCACAAAGGCGGCGAAGGCGCCGAGAATGGCGGACGCGGTGGCCGTCATGAAGGCGATCTTGAGCGATAGCCAGGTCGCGCGCAGGATCTCGTCGTCCTTCAACAACTCGCCGTACCACTTGAACGAGAAGCCGCCCCATATCGTCACCATCTGGGACGCGTTGAAGGAAAATATCACCAGCGTGATGATGGGCAAATATAGGAACAGATAACCCAATCCCAGCACGCTGCCAGAGAACCAGTTGTTGTTCTTCACGCTAGTCCACTCGCGTCGCGTTTTTCTTGTTGATGATTCAAGATCACGAACGGGACGATGACGATGAGGATCAGCACCACCGCGACCGACGCCGCCATCGGCCAATCGTTATTGCTGAACATTTCGTCCCACAGCACACGGCCGATCATCAGCGAATCGGGGCCGCCGAGCAATTCCGGAATCACGAACTCACCGACCGCGGGAATGAACACCAGCAACGAACCGGCGAGGGCGCCGGACATGGAAAGCGGAAACGTCACTTTCCAGAACGCTGTCCACGGTGTCGCGCCGAGATCCATGGCCGCTTCGATTAAACGGTGATCTTGCTTCACCAAATTGTTGTAGAGCGGGAAGATCATGAATGGCAGGTAGGCGTAGACCAAGCCCAAGGTCAGCGAGAACGGCGTGTTGATCAGTGGTAGCGGCTCATTGATCACACCCATGGAGATCAACGCATTGTTGAGGATACCGTTGGAGGTCAGAATCGCTTTCCAAGCGTAGATGCGCAACAGGAACGAGGTCCAGAACGGCAGGATCACCAGCATCATCAAGGTCGCGCGATACTCCGGCTTGGCGCGCGCCATACATAGTGCAAAGGGATAGCCGATCAGCAAGCAGAACAGCGTGGTTAGAAATGCGAACTTCAGCGAACTGATGAAGGTCAGGAGGTAAAGCGGGTCTTGCGCCAGGAAAACATAGTTGCCGAGCTTCAAACTGAGATTCAACGCTCCGTCGCTATAGGTGACGATGTCTTTGAATGGGATGCGGCTGACCTGCATTTCCGACATGCTGATCTTGAAAATGATCAAAAATGGAATCAGCAGGAACAGGATCAGCCACAGATACGGCACGCCGAGGACCGTGGTGCGGCCCCAATTGATGTTCTTCAGGCGCGCCAGAAACTTCATGGCGTTTAGTTAACCAACACGACCATGGCGGACTCAGACCAGTGGGCATAAACCCTGTCGCCCCAGGTCGGCGCGCCCTCGTGGTGGCGATCGACGTTGGGCGCGCTGGCTTTGAGTTTCATGCCGGATTTGTGCTTGAGGTGATACGTGGTGTAACTGCCGAGATAGGCGAGATCGACCACTTCCGCTTCGCAAAAATTGAACTCACCCTCGGGCCGGGTGTGCGCCACGGCGATCTTTTCCGGCCGCACCGCGACGCTGACGTCCATGCCCAAGGTGGCGGTGATGCCGTGGCCGACGTAGTGTTTGCACTCGGGAGTTTCCACCACCACGTGGTCGGGCTCATCGACGATGAGCGAGCCGTTGAACATGTTGCAATCGCCGATGAAATCCGCGACAAAGCGGCAGTTCGGCGTTTCGTAAATGTCGGACGGGGAGCCGATCTGCAGGAACTTGCCCTCGGACATGACGGCGATACGGCTAGCCATGGTCATGGCTTCTTGTTGGTCGTGGGTGACCATGACGCAAGTCAGGCCCACTTGCTCCAAGATGTTGACCACTTCCAACTGGGTTTGCTGGCGCAGTTTTTTATCGAGCGCACCGAGGGGCTCGTCGAGCAAGACCAATTGCGGCCGTTTCGCCATGCAACGGGCCAAGGCGACGCGCTGTTGCTGGCCGCCGGACAGTTGGTGCGGCTTGCGTTTGGCGTAGGGTTTGAGCTGCACCAACTGCAACATGTTCTCCACCCGGCTGTCGATTTGATCCTTGGGCATGCCGTCGCGCTTCAAACCGAAGGCGATGTTCTCCCACACACTCATGTGGGGAAACAGCGCGTAGGACTGGAACATCATATTGATCGGCCGCTCGTAAGGCGGCGCGTCGGTAATGTCTTTACCGTCGAGGAAGATTTTGCCGGAGGTCGGCGTTTCGAAGCCGGCGAGCATGCGCAGCAAGGTTGACTTGCCGCAACCGGAACTGCCCAACAGGGCGAACAACTCGCCTTTGGCGATGCTGAGCGAGACGCGATCGACGGCGGCAACCGCGCCGTACTCCTTCACCAAATTTTCTATGCGCAGAAAAGCGTCATCGGTATTCGACGATTTTTCGGGCGGCGTGTTATTCATCGTTCTGCCCCTGCGTTGGTCGGCCCCCGGCACCGGAACACGCCGGGGTTAACTCGCTTCTTGTTGGTTACTACAAGCCGGTCTTGAATTGCGTGAAGGCGCGAGTCATGACGCGGCGCATGTCGTTGGTTGTCACGCCGGATGCCACCATTCTCTTTTTCGCTTCGTCCGTCAAGAAAATCGCCTTATTCTCAAGGATCTCCTTATTGACAAACTTGGCCGATTCCGCATTCATGGTCGCATAGTTCATCTTATTGGAGATGCTGGCGGCGACTTCGGGGCGAAGAATGTAGTTGATGAATATATGGGCATTGTTCGGATGCTCGGCATCGACCGGAATGGCCATGTTGTCATAGAATAGCATTCCGCCGGTGGACGGGACCAAGGTTTCGATTTTCTGACCCGTCTTACCTTCGGCGGCGCGTTTCGCCGCGATGTTCATGTCACCAGAATACCCCAGGGCCATACACAATTCGCCGCTGGCCAAATCGTTGATACCGGAGCTGAAAATCTTGATGTTGCGGCGAATCGCGCGCATCAACTTCGTCGCTTCGGCGTAGTCGGCCGGGTTGATGCTGTAGGCCGGTTTACCCAAGTAGTGCAGCGCCGCCGGGATCACGTCGGTGGCGGAATCTAGCATGCTGATGCCACAGGACTTGAGTTTGCTGGCGTACTTCGGATCGAAGATCAACGCCCAGGCATTGTCGGGCATGGGCGTTGAACCCAGCGCGGCTTTGACCTTGTCGGTATTAATGCCCAAAGTGATAAAGCCCCACGCCCAGTTCACGAGATACTGGTTGCCCGGATCGACCTTGGCCAGCAAGCCTGCCATGAAGGGATCGACGTTCTTCAAGTTCGGTAGTTTGGATTTGTCGAGCTTACGCAGCAGGCCCGCTTGAATGTGCAGCGCCGCCCAGTTCGCCGACGGAACGACGATATCGTAGCCCGTACGGCCGGCGACCAGCTTGGCGTGTACCACTTCATTGGTGTCGAACGTGTCGTAGCGGACTTTGATGCCGGTTTCTTTTTGAAAGTTTTCCAGCAACCCGTCGGGCAGGTAGTCGGCCCAGTTGTAGACGTTGAGGACCTTGGGTTCTTCCTGAGCAAGCGATTGATGGCCCAGACCCAACCCGAACAGGGTCGAGAACGCAATGCCGATTGTTTTGACTAAACGACTTTTCATTTTGCATCCTCCAAAACGATAAAAATAAACGTAACGCGAACCGAACGAAATCAGGCTACCTGAGTTTCTCATCAGGCTCAAAATTCACCTGTCCTAAGAGGCAATACTGGTGCGTATCTCCGCTCATGCATTGCTGCAAGCCAGTATCCATGCGGCTTCTGGCAATGCTTCTAAAAAATTCACCGGCAAACGCAAAACTATTAACCTTGGTCCAAAATTCTTCATCTTGATGGAATGAAAGCTTACCTGACAGTTTATTTTCCCGCCAGCAAATTGAGCCGTTTTACTTCGTCATACGTGAGATCGAGGCAGTGGCGGATCAGGGCGATCATGGCGTCGATTTCCGCTTTGCTGATAATGAGCGGTGGCGCGATGATCATGCGATCGCCGACGGCGCGCATGATGACGCCTTCGCGGAAGCAGAAGCCGCGGCAAATCATGCCGACTTCCGCCGCCGCATCGAAGCCGGTCTTGTTTACTTTATCCTTCACCAGCACCAGCCCCGCCATCATCCCGCACGTCTCCGTGACGCCGACGATGTCATGATCCGCCAAGCTGTGGAATTTCTCGGCGAGGTAAGGCGCCGTCTCTTCGGCAACTTTTTGCACGATATTTTCCGTTTTGAAAATGCGGATATTCTCAAGCGCAACGGCGCAGGCGACGGGGTGTCCGGAGTAAGTGTAGCCATGATTGAACTCGCCGCCTTTTTCGATCAACACGTCGGCGACGCGGTCGCTGATGATGGCGCCACCGAGGGGAATGTAGCCGGAGGTCACGGCTTTGGCAAAGGTGATGAAGTCGGGCTTCGTGCCGAAATACTCGCAGCCGAACCAGCGGCCCAACCGGCCGAAGCCGCAGATGACTTCATCGGAAATAAGCAAGATGCCGAACTTAGCGCAAATGCGCTGAATCTCCGGCCAGTAAGTCATAGGCGGAATGATCACGCCACCCGCGCCCTGCACCGGTTCGCCAATGAAGGCGGCTACTTTGTCCGGGCCGACTGCGAGGATTTTTTCTTCCAGCCAACCGGCCGCTTTCAAGCCAAACGCTGCTGGTGACAAGTCACCAGCCAATGCGTAGTGATAGGGCTGCTCGATGTGTACGATGCCGGGAATCGGCAGACCGCCCTGGGCATGCATCCCCGCCATGCCGCCGAGTGAGGCGCCGGCCATGGTGCTGCCATGGTAGCCGTTGTTACGGCCGATGATGACGGTGCGTTCCGGCTGTCCCTCCAACTCCCAGTAACGCCGCACCATACGTACGATGGTGTCGTTCGCTTCCGAACCGGAATTGGCGAAGGACACGCGATTCATATGGGGCGGTGCGATCTCGGCGAGGGCCGTGGCCAACTCCGTAGCGGGAATATTGGTGGTCTGAAAAAAACTATTGTAGAACGGCAAGGTGTTGAGTTGCTGGTAGGCGGCGTCAGCTAATTCCTTGCGGCCATAGCCCAGGTTCACATTCCACAGCCCCGACATGCCGTCGATGATCTTGTTGCCCTCGGAATCCCATATGTAAATGCCTTCCCCGCGTACGATCACGCGCGAGCCCTTCGCCGCCAGCGCTTTGAAATCGGTGAAGGGATGGAGATAGTGGGCTGCGTCCTTGGCCTGAATTGCCTTGGTGTCGAAATGAGTCTCGCCGGCGCGCGTGGGGCGTATTTCGAATACGGTGCTCATGATTCACATTCCTCAAACGTGGAGAAGCAAGTGTTCCCGCTCCCACGGGCTGATCACTTTCATAAACTCGGCGTATTCCTCTTCCTTCACGGCGGCGTAAAGCGTGACGAAGCGCTTACCCATTATTTCGTGCAATGCCGTTGCCGCCCGCATTTCCGTCAATGCTTCGTGCAAGCCCCGCGGTAACTGGAAGTCGGAATCGTAGGCGCTGCCCTTGTATTCCGGCAGCGGTTCGATCTCGTTCACCAATCCGAGGTAGCCGCAGGCAAGGGTCGCGGCAATCGCAACGTAAGGATTGGCATCCACGCCGACCACGCGGTTCTCCACGCGCCGCGCCTCGGGCTCGGAATCCGGAACCCGGATGCCGACGGTGCGGTTGTCGCGGCCCCACTGGATGTTGATCGGCGCCGCGCCGTACTTAACAATGCGCCGGTATGAATTGACGTAAGGCGCGAAGAAGATGGTCGCCGCCGGCAGATATTTCTGCAGTCCGCCGATGAAATGGAAAAAATGTTTTGACGGCGTGCCGTCTTCGTTGCTGAAAATGTTGCGCTTGGTTTTGGGATCGATAATGCTTTGATGGATATGCATCGCCGAGCCCGGCTCGTTGGCCATGGGTTTGGCCATGAACGTCGCGTACATATCGTGGCGCATCGCCGCTTCGCGCACCGTGCGTTTGAAGTAAAACACGCGGTCAGCGAGTTTCAGCGGATCGCCGTGCAAGAAATTGATCTCCATCTGGCCCGCGCCGACTTCGTGAATCAACGTATCGACGTCGAGACCTTGGGCTTCGCAATAATCGTAAACATCTTCGAACAGAGGATCGAATTCGTTCACCGCGTCGATGCTATAAGCCTGGCGGCTGGTCTCCGCGCGGCCACTGCGGCCGATCGGCGGCTGCAGAGGGATATCGGGATCCAGATTGCGCGCCGTCAAATAAAACTCCAGCTCCGGCGCGACAATGGGCTGCCAGTTTTTCGCGCGGTACAAACTCTCCACGCGCCGCAACACCGAGCGCGGCGCGAAATCCACCGTGTCGCCGTTGAAGAAAAAACAATCGTGGATCACTTGGGCGGTTGGATCGACGGCCCAGGGCACGATGCAAACGGTTTCCGGATCAGGCTTCAACAACATGTCCGGATCGTAGTCCGTCATGATTTCGTTGACTTCCGCGCTCTCGGGGAAATTGCCGGTCACGGTTTGCATCATCACCGATTGTGGCAAGCGCAGGCCCTTATCTAGGCCGAACTTGGCACGCGGCAGAATCTTGCCGCGAGACACACCAGTGAGATCCGATACCAGGCATTCGACTTCGGTCACCCGGCGTTCGTCGAGCCAGCGTTCCATATCGCTGGGAGAAAAATCATCGCGTTGAATCATGTCCGTTTCCTTGGTTTCGTGCGCGTCGGCGCAACAACTGTGGCTTTCTTTTCCTATGGACGCGGCAAAATCAGCTAGGGTACTCGCGCACGGAAGCTGATCTCGGTCGCGTTGAAGAGGGGCGCCATAGTCGAAAGCCGGTCGGAGAACTGGGCCCTAGATAACCGCCGAGTAAGCGTAACCTAGCGCGCGTGCGACGGCCTCATAGGTCACCGCGCCACGATGAATATTCAGGCCATTGCGCAGATGCCTATTCTCTTCCACCGCGCGCCGGTAGCCTTTGTTCGCCAGTTCGATCACGAACGGCAACGTTGCATTGGTCAGCGCCAGGGTCGAGGTGCGCGCAACACCGCCCGGCATATTGGCGACGCAGTAGTGCACCACGCCGTCGACCACAAAGGTTGGATCTTGGTGGGTGGTGGGCCGGCTGGTCTCGACGCAGCCGCCTTGATCAATGGCAACGTCGACGATCACCGAACCTTGCTGCATCAGCTTCAACATGTCGCGGGTGATGAGCTTCGGCGCCGCCGCACCGGGCACCAGCACGCCGCCGATGACCAGATCCGCGCCGGTGATCGCCTGTTCGATCGCTATACGCGAGGAATAGCACGTCATCAAGCGCGGGCCAAAGAGATTGTCGAGCTCCTTCAGTCGCGACAGGGAAACATCGAACACCGTCACTTGCGCGCCCATGCCGAGGGCGATGCGCGCCGCGTTAACGCCGACCACGCCGCCACCCAACACCACCACATTCGCCGGCGGCACGCCCGGCACACCCGACAGCAATACGCCGAGGCCGCCTTGAGTTTTTTCCAGCGAATGGGCGCCCGCCTGTATGGACATGCGTCCCGCCACTTCGCTCATGGGCGCGAGTAGCGGCAATCCGCCGCGATCATCCGTCACCGTTTCATAGGCAATGGCGACGGCATCCGACTCGATCAACAAGCGCGTTTGTTCTGGGTCCGGCGCGAGATGCAAATAAGTGAACAGCACTTGGCCCGGGCGGAGTTTTTTGCACTCGATCGGCTGCGGTTCTTTGACTTTGACGATCATGTCCGCGTTGGCGAACACGTCGTCCGCGCTCGCCGCGATCTTCGCGCCGGCGGCAACATAGCGATCGTCGCCAAAACCAATGGCGGCGCCCGCGTTGCGTTCGATCAATACGGAATGATTATGCCGGACCAGTTCAGCGGCGCCCTGGGGCGTGAGTCCGACGCGGTATTCGTGATTCTTGATTTCTTTCGTTACACCAATGTGCATGATCGCCGCTTTTTATATTTGCCTTGGGCATCTATATCAGCCTAGCCAAGAAGCCAGCTGGGATGCGGCTCTCAAGCCATGCATTGCCAACATTTAGTATCCCCGCGCTACCGCGGCGTGTCAACCAAGAAGCGCCATCCACGTAACCTAGAGGCCGTTGAAGTGGAGGCATTTTTGACGCATTTCGCCGCCCGCAAGCGCGTTGGTTCATCAACTCATAATCAAGCGTCGTAGGGAAACGCGGGAGCGCAAAAGGGCGTGCAGTGACAGCCGGGGCTGAGAACCGCCCGACTACAAATGCGGCCCGATATGCTCCCAGATGAACTCATGGAAGTGTTCCATGCCGTCTTCCATCGGCGATTGGTATGGGCCATGATCGTCTTCCCCTTGTGACCAGAGCGCCTTGCGGCCTTCGGTCATGCGGTTGCAGATCTCGTCGTCCTCGGCGGCGGTCTCGTGATAGGCCTTCTGCTGCGCTTCAACAAATTCACGCTCGAATAAGGCAAGTTCTTCCGGGTAATAAAATTCGACGACGCTGGTACATTTCTCCGGCGCGCGCGGGATCAGCGTGTTGATCATCAGCACGTGGGGATACCATTCAATCAGGATGTTCGGGTAGTACACCATCCATATCGCGCCGTGGGGCGGCGCGAGGCCGTTGCGGAAACCGCGCACGACTTCGTGCCATCTGTCATAGGTGGCCGTGCCGGCCTTGGCGAGCGCATTCTTTACACCGACGGTCTGCACGGAGTACCAAACGCCGAATTCCCATTTCAGGTCTTCGCAATTGACGAAGTTACCCAAGCCAGGATGGCAGGGATCGACGTGGTAGTCCTCCAAATAAACCTCGATGAAGGTCTTCCAATTCAGGTCATATTCCTTGACCTCGACTTTGTCGAACACGTAGCCGGTGAAGTCGATATCGCTGCCGATGCTTAGATTGGCGAGATCTTTCGCGATATCGCGCTTGCTGTCGAACAGCATGCCGCGCCAATTCTGGAGCTCTGCCTTCGGCAAGTGCTTGCACGGGTTACGCGGGAAATGGGGCGCACCGAGTAGCTTGCCTTCGAGATCATAGGTCCAGCGATGTAACGGACAGACGATGTTTTGGCCGTTGCCCTTTTCTTTGTATATGATCGATTGGCGATGGCGGCAAATGTTGCCGATCAACTCAACGCCGATGTTGTTGCGCACCAGCATCTTCGAGTGATCCAGCAATTGCAGCGGATAGTAATCGCCTTGATTGGGCGCCATGAGCTCGTGACCGACATAGTTCGGCCCGCGGCTGAACAGATATTTCTGCTCGAGTTCATGGATTTTAGGATCGAAATACCACGCAACAGGGAGTTGCGGGGATGCTGTCGTAAGTCGTGAAACCGTTGCCAGATTGGACATACCGCGTTTTATAGACCCCCAAAAAAGAATCTAGAAAAAAAGACAAGTAACCTTGTCGACCCGTTCCACCTCGCGCTTACGCGCGGCAATAAAAGAAGGGGGGGACTGTACCCGAAACGGAACCCCTGCGCAACCGCACGAATTGCCTCATCGAAAAGCTGAGTGAAATCGATTCGTTGCCTCACGTAAGAAAGCTGAGTGAAATGCCCGCTCCGAATGAGTGTGGGGTGAGCCAA
>JAYTGZ010000020.1:0-2171 GCA_043733025.1 Pseudomonadota bacterium
GAGCTATCGCCCTTTATCATCGACATGGAAAACAACGGCTCCCTATCGAATAGCGGCGAGTTTCGCACCAATGAAGGCGATGTCAAAGCGCTCGTGACGTTTCACGCCCAGGAGGCGCGCAAACGCTGGAAACTCAAGCCGAGCGAGCCGCTCGATGTGGCGGTTTATGCCCACGGTGGATTGACCAGCGAAAAGGACGCCGCCGAGACCGCCGCGAATTGGATTCCCGCGCTCTACGATGCGCAAATTTTCCCGATTTTTTTCATGTGGGAAACGGATTTGTGGAACACGCTGAAGAATCGCTTCGACGACTTACAAAAAGATGTCCCCCGCGATACGCAAGCCATGCGCGGCATGATCGGCAAGTTCTGGAACAAACGGCTGGAACGATTCCTCGCCCGCGCGGGCACGGAGATTTGGGGCGAGATGAAACAGAATGCCGCCGCCATCAGCAGCCGCGAACCGATCAACGGCAAGGAAAGCGGTGCGCGCATTTTGTACAAAGCCTTCCAAGCCTCGCCCGCCGCGCAGAACATTCGCCTACACTTAATCGGTCATTCCGCCGGATCGATCGCGCATTCCTACATCGTCAAAGAATTGGCGCAACACAACTGGACGTTCGAAAGCGTCAATTTCATGGCGCCCGCCGTGACGGTCGATACGTTCAAGAAAACCATCGTTCCGGAATTGAAATCCGGCAAGGTCAAGCGCTATCACCAATTCCACCTCACCGAAACCGCCGAGCAACAGGACAGCACGTGCAGAATGTTGCTAGGCTATGGCCGCTCGTTGTTATATTTGGTTTGCGAATCCTTCGAAGGCGGCCAGACCACGCCGATCCTAGGCATGGAAAAATATTTCGACGAACATATTGCCAAGCTGGGCCTTAAGAACGTGCAGCGGTTTTCCGCACCGTCGCAGGAAACCATCAGCACGACCCACGGCGGATTTGACGATGACTCGATCACAATGAAGAAGATTATCGAGTTGATCAAACAGCGGTAGAAAAAGTCTGGTAGGGTTCGCCAGGCGCCGCACCCCACTTGCCTCATGGCTAGGCATGCCTGGAACGCCGCATGGTTACTGGGTAGCCCTAGGAGCCTGTCGGACTTAAAGAATCGCAGCGAAAAAGAGGCTGAGCGAGGACAGATTTTGACGATTTCGCCGGGCAATAGTGGTTCTATTGCCCAAGAAAGCGGCGAAATATGGACCGCTCAGCCTCTTTTGCAGCCGATTTCCTTTAAGTCCGACAGGCTCCTAGGCTAGCCACTGGCCTCGGGCCATTGGCTCCCAGGCCGATGCAAATAATGCAGGGCGGATCCCACCCGCCAACCTACAAAGTCGAAATGGCGGGCGGAACCGTCGTACCCATGGGGCTCTATTGCGCCGTCCAACCACCATCGACGATTAAATGCGTCCCGGTGATCATCGCCGCGGCGGGTGAGGCGAGAAATACCGCGGCGGCCATGATGTCTTCCAGTCGCGCCAGTTTGCCCATGGGAATTTTCGACATGACGAAATCACGCTTCTCAGGCGTGTCGACGATGCGGCGCACCAGCGGCGTATCAGTGAAGGTCGGGCCGATGCTGTTGACGCGAATTTTCCGTGGTGCAAGTTCCACCGCCATTGCCTTGGTCAATCCTTCCAGAGCGTGCTTGGTCATGCAATAGACCGTTCGGTTCGGCGAGCCGACGTGACCCATTTGCGACGATAGGTTGATGATCGCGGCGTCCGTCCGCGCTGTGTCTTCGAGCATTTTGCGGGCGGCGGCCTGCGCAACGACGAACGCCGCGCGCACGTTGAGATCAAGCATCGTGTCGAGATGCTCGTCGGACACGTCGACGAACGGTCCGGGGAAGTTGGTGCCGGCATTGTTGATGAGCACGTCCAGGCGCGGCAACGCGGAGATCACCTGCCGTATCGATTCGGATTTGGTTACGTCACAGACGATCACCTTGGAACGTCCACCGCGATTCGATATCGCTTTGGCCGTTGCCTCCAAACTCAGTTGCGTTCGTCCGACTAACAGCACGTCGGCGCCCGATTCCGCGAGACCCATTGCCATCGCCGCGCCGATTCCCGTTCCCGCACCGGTGACTAGCGCCATTTTTCCGTCGAGGCGGAAGGAGGGTAGCTTCAGTTCCTGATTTTCGAAGGGGTATTCATTACGA
>JAYTGZ010000021.1:0-3390 GCA_043733025.1 Pseudomonadota bacterium
CGGCGCGCGTTTTAGAATCACTTCCACCATGTCGATCGGCCGCACGCCGAGCACGAATTCGATGATCTCCGTGTCGTCGAACAGCGCGCCCATGTTGGCCTTTAGATAGCGCAGGCCCACGGCGGCGTGGACGTAACGGGCGTTGATGGTGGTGAGAACGACTGGGGTCATTGCGTTATTGTGGCCTTATTTTAGCAGGGTAAGCAACTGCGGAGTGCCGCACTAAATACTGTCATTCCCGCGAAGGCGGGAATCCATTTGGCCTTCGCAAGTCACTATGGATTCCCGCCTTCGCGGGAATGACAATCAGGATTAGGTAAGCCAAGAGGCAGTACCAGAGCGGCTCGCCAGCCATGCATTACCACGAAGCAAGCAGGGAGCGCCTCCTGGCGTGGCATGCTTACCACTTCTTAAGGATCAAACCCTTCAGATACTCGCCTTCCGGAAAATGCACCGACGCCGGATGATCGGCTGACGCACCTAGACGTGCGATGATCTGCGCATCGACTTTCGCATCCACCGCAGCGCCGGCGACGATTTTCTGAAACAAGTCGGCGTTGACGCCACCGGAGCAGGAGAACGTCACCAACAAGCCATCGCTTGCGAGTAATTTCAAGGCGAGCAAGTTGATATCCTTGTAGGCGCGCGAGGCTTTCTCCACGTGGCTGGCGGTGGGCGCGAACTTGGGCGGATCCAGGACGACCAGATCGAAGTGCTCGGCTTTGTCGCGCAAGGTGCGCAGCGCCTGAAACACATCGCCCTCCCACCATGTCGCTTGATCTTCAGTGAAGCCATTCAGCACGAGATTTTTTTGCGCGAGCACCAGCGCACTTTCGGAACTATCGATCGATAACACCGATTGCGCGCCGGCGCGCAACGCGCCGATGGAAAACCCGCCGGTGTAACAGAATGCGTTCAACACTTTTTTGTTTTTCGCGAGATCCATCACGCGCCGGCGATTGTCGCGCTGGTCTAAATAAAAACCCGTCTTCTGGCCCAGCACCACATCGACCAGATATTTAACGCCGTGTTCCTGGATGTGAATCGGCTCGGCCGGCGCCGCGCCGAACAACGCCCCGGCGCGCGGTGGCAAGCCTTCCAGTTCGCGCACTTCGGCATCCGAACGCTCGAAAATCGCGGTGCACCCAGTCAATTCGCGCAAGCCCTCGACCAAGGTATCGCGCCAGCGTTCTGCACCCGCTGTCAAAATTTGCACGACCAACACCTCGGCGTATTGATCGACGATCAAGCCCGGTAAACCATCGGATTCGGCGTGCACCAAACGCACGGCATTCGTTTCGCCGGATTGCAATAGTGCCGTGCGGCGCGCGATCGACGCTTGCAAACGTGCGCGCAGAAAGGGCGTGTCGATGCGGTCGGCTTCGTCAAAACTCCACACGCGGGCGACGATTTGGGAGGTTGGGCTCCAGCCGGCGTAGGCCAAAAATTTGCCGTCCGAGGATTTGATGATCACGGTCTCGCCGGCGCCCGGTTCGCCGTTGATCTTCGCCACCGCGCCGGAAAATATCCACGGGTGGCGGCGCTCCAGTGAGCGTTGACGATCGGGCTTGAGGATCACTTCCATAGATTCTTTAGCGGTGGACAAACGTTAGGGATCGACATCATACTTGATCCACTCACTGACACGAGCTTTACCATGACCAATCTCGACCCGCTCAAACAAGCCGCAGACTTTCTCGCGAAGGGCGATTGGCAGCGCGCCCACGCCATTGCGCAGGAGGATAAATCGCAATCGGGATGCTGGATACACGGCATCGTACACGTGCTCGAAGGCGATCTCGACAACGCGCGCTATTGGTATCGCCGCGCCGGGCGCGAGTTTCCGAAGAATTTTTCCATCGATAGCGAACTCGCTGCGGTACTCGAAACATTTTCCGCATAACGCACTAGGGAGCTCCGATCCATCCCATCGCACTCGCGACGGACGTATTGAGCTTTGCAGAATCCATGAAAATCGACAGTTTGACAATTGGCGGCCCTCGCTTGCCGTGCGCGCTTCGGCTTACAAGCCGGAGCCGTTCGAAGAGCGCGACGCATGCGTCGCGAAATCCTCATTTCACCCCTTTACGCCTCTCCCCCGGGGGAGAGGGGAATGACTCCCTTCTCCCTCTGGGAGAAGAGCCTGCCCCCGGCTCGAATGGGGGGGCGGGGACGGGGTGGCCCTAGGCTAGCCACTGGCCTAGGGCCATGAGAGCGCGGCCTGCCACGTATTACCGTCGTTAATAATCAGAAGTTCCCGTAACTCGGAAATCAACTCATGTCAAACCCACCCGACGGCCCGTCCCCGCAACGTTTCCTAGAAACCATCAACGCCTATCACCAGACCGCTGCGATCAAAGCGGCTGTGGAACTCAACGTCTTCGCCGCCATCGCTTCCGGCGCTGTGCTGCCGTCCGCCATCGCGCAGCAATGTCAGGCGTCGGAACGGGGTATCCGGATACTATGTGATCACTTGACCCTCATCGGTTTTCTCACCAAACAGGGCGACAGCTACGGCCTCACGCCGGATACGGCGACGTTCCTCGTGCCTAGCTCACCCGCATACATGGGCGGCATCTTGGAGTTTATGTTTTCGCCGTCGTTGGTCGATGGTTTCGCCAATCTCACCCAGGCTGTGCGCCAAGGGAGCACGGCGTTGTCACAGGCCGGCACGATGGAGGCCGAGCATCCGGTCTGGGTCAAGTTCGCTGAGGCGATGGTGCCGATGATGGCCGCGCCGGCGAAGCTTGCCGCCGAATTGCTGAGCGTTCCCGCCAAACCAAGAGCGCGGGTATTGGACATTGCCGCCGGTCATGGCATGTTCGGCATTCTGCTGGCGCAAAAACATCCTAACGTGGAACTGGTGAGTCAAGACTGGGCCAACGTCGTTGAGGTTGCGCGGAAAAACGCGCATAAGATGGGCCTGGCCGATCGCCATGAAACCTTGCCCGGCGATGTGTTCAGCATCGATTGGGACGGCTGGTACGACGTAATCATGCTGCCGAATTTTTTGCATCATTTCGATGAGCCAACTTGCGTTACGCTGTTGAAAAAAGCGCGCGCCGCGCTCACCGAGGAAGGCTATGTCGCGACAATCGATTTCGTGCCCAACGAAGATCGAGTATCGCCGCCGCCGTCAGCCAGTTTCGCGCTGGTGATGCTTGCCACAACGGCAAAGGGCGACGCATATCGGTTTTCCGACTACGATCGGATGTGCAAAGCAGCGGGTCTGGCGAACAACATGATGACTGCGCTGTTGCCCACCGCGCAGACCTTGATCGTCTCGAAACAAAAATAAGCAATGCCTGGAGAACGTAAGGCGGGGTAATGCGCATGCCTTGACATGAAGAACATCGGAAAGCCGTGTGCGGGAAAATCGCATGCACGGTT
>JAYTGZ010000022.1:0-7159 GCA_043733025.1 Pseudomonadota bacterium
CGCCGGGCCGATCGGATTCGTCGGTCTGCTGGCGCCCCATGCCATTCGTTTGCTCGGCGTCACGCGCCATCGTCCGTTGCTCGCGTTGTCGCTGATTGCCGGTGGCGGTTTCTTAGTGTGGGCCGATCTCATCGCCCGCAGCGTCGCGGCGCCGTTGCAACTGCCCGCCGGCGCCGTGACCGCCGTGCTCGGTGTGCCGCTACTGTTGATCTTGTTGCTGCGCCGATGAGCGAACTCGCGATCGACAAACTCACGCTGGCCAACGCTGGTAAGTTGCTGGTCAGCGATCTGACGTTGAACTTCAAACCCGGCGAATGCTGGGCGGTGTTGGGCCCCAACGGCAGCGGCAAAACGACTTTGCTGCATGCGCTCGCGGGTTTGCGCGACACCCAAGGCAAGGTCACGCTGGATGGGAAAGCCCTTAACCGCCATCCACGCCGCGAACTGGCGCAGAACATCGGCCTGTTGCTGCAAGAAGAGGCGGCCGGCTTTCAAGGCACCGTGGCGCAATATGTCGAACTCGGTTTGTTTGCGCAAGGCACCTGGCGGCAAGCCAATACCGGGGCGGACCTTAAGGCACGTGCCGCCATGAGCCGCATGGAGATTGCCTCAGAGGCCGATCGATTATGGAATCAACTATCCGGCGGCGAACGCCAGCGGGCACGGCTCGCGCAGTTGCTCGCCCAGGCGCCGGCGATTTATCTGCTCGATGAGCCGTTGCTGCATCTGGATCTGCGCCATCAACTCGCGGTGTTGCATTGCTTTCAGTCCCTCGCCCGCGACGAAGGCAAGACCGTCATCATGGTGTTGCACGATAGTCTCTGGGCGAGCCGGTTTTGCGGCCAGGCGCTCATGCTTTATGATGGCGGTGTTTGCCGCTTCGGTTCGGCGCCATCACTCATTAACAAAGCCAACTTGGCCCATTTATACTCCTGCTCCATGGATAGTTTCGAGTTTTCCCTGCCCGCATGATCAAGAAATTTATCCAGCGGGTGTTCGGCAAGGATAAACAAGCCGATTCTAAAAAATCGCAGCCGCGCATTCTGAAAGTCGCGGAACACGGCATCAAGCGCGACATGATCAGCCCCTGCGCCTTGCGCACGACGGATCAATTACAAAAGGCGGGCTACCAGGCGTTCGTTGTCGGCGGCGCGGTGCGCGATCTCCTGACGGGCCGGGCGCCCAAGGATTTCGATGTGGCCACCGATGCGACGCCGGAGCAAGTCAGGGCGGTCATCCGCCGCTCCCGCATCATCGGCCGCCGCTTCCAAATCGTCCATGCGTTGTGCGGCAACGAGACGGTCGAAGTGTCCACCTTCCGCGCCATGTCCGTGCCGATCTCCGAAGGGGACAGCGACGAGATGCGCGCCGACGAACACGGCCGCTTGCTGCGCGATAACGTATTCGGCAGCCAGGCGGAAGATGCCTCGCGCCGCGACTTCACCGCCAACGCGCTATTCTACGATCCCGCCACGCAAGAAGTGTGGGACTATTACCACGGCGTCGCCGATATCCGCGCGAAAAAATTGCGCATGATCGGCGATCCCGCCACCCGTTATCGCGAAGATCCGGTGCGCATGCTGCGCGCCGCGCGCTTCGCCGCCAAACTCGGTTTTAGCATCGACGGCCCGACGCAGCAGCCGATGCGCGCCATGGCCGAACTGCTTGCCAACGTTCCGCGCTCGCGGCTGTTCGACGAAATGATGAAGTTGCTCCTGTCCGGCCACGCTTGGGCGTGCGTCACGACTTTGCGGGCGGAAGGGTTGCATCACGGCCTGCTGCCCTTGCTCGACGTGATCTTGGAACAACCCATGGGCGAACGCTTCGTCAAGCTCGCGCTGGAACAAACGGATTTACGCATTCAGCATGACAAGACCGTCTCGCCGGGCTTTTTGTTTGCCACCCTGCTGTGGCACGAAGTGCTGGCGGCGTGGGAGGCCAATCTAAAGCAGGACATGCGCAAACCCCAGGCGCTGCATCAGGCCATGGACGATGTGTTGAAGCAGCAGTCGGCGCAACTCAATATTCCGCGCCGTTACGATGCGGTGATGAACGAGATCTGGCAATTGCAGCCGCGCTTTCTTGATCGAGCCGGTTCCAAGCCGTTTCGCTTGCTGAGCCACCCGCGCTTTCGCGCCGGCTACGATTTTCTGCTGCTGCGCTGCCAGAGCGGAGAACTCGACGCGGAACTCGGCGCCTGGTGGGAAAAATTTCAGGCGGCGGACGAAGACGAGCGCCAGGGAATGTTGCTGGTGGAAACTGCCGAGCCGGGGAAAAAACGCCGCCGCCGCAAACGCAAGAGTGCGGCGGCGGGGCCCGTCGTTGCGCCGTGAAAACCGTCGCGTACATCGCGCTGGGTTCCAACTTGGATAACCCGAAGATGCAGATCCAAGACGCCTTCGCGGAACTCGACGAGATAGAACTCACGCGCTTGTTGCAGACGTCTTCGCTATACGCCAGCGCGCCGTGGGGTTATGCGGATCAGCCGGATTTCGTGAATGCCGTGGCAGCGGTCGAAACCGAATTGCCGCCGCGCCGATTGCTCGATGAGTTGTTGAAGATCGAAACTTGGCACGGCCGCGAGCGATCCTTCGCCAACGCGCCGCGAACCTTGGATTTGGACATCGCGCTCTTCGGCGATGACATCGTCGACGAGGAAAGTTTGCAGATTCCGCACCCGCGCATGCACCAGCGCGCGTTCGTGCTGGCGCCGCTGGCGGAGATCGCGCCGGCGTTGGTGATTCCCGGTCAGGGCGCGATCGCAAAGCTGCTTGAGCGTTGCAACGATCCAAGTTTGAAGCGAATCGTCGACTGATCCTTCACCAACGTAAATGACCCTGCCCGAAAAATACCGCTACATCGTCATCGAAGGCCCGATCGGCGTGGGCAAGACCAGTCTCGCCAAGCGCATGGCCGAGCGTCTCGGCGCCGACGCTTTGCTGGAGGAACCGGACGCCAATCCCTTCCTGCCGAAGTTCTACCGCGACATGCGCCGCCATGCTTTCGCGACCCAGATGTTTTTCTTGTTTCAGCGCGTGTCGCAGGTGAGCGATCTAAAGCAGCGCGAGTTGTTCGAGAAACTCACCATCGCCGATTTTTTACTGGAGAAAGATCCGCTGTTCGCGCGCATGACCTTGAGCGACGAGGAATTCAGCCTCTATCAGCGCATCTACCAGCACCTCGCGCCGCAAGCTCCGGCGCCGGATCTCATCATTTATTTACAGGCGCCGGTGGAGTCGCTGATCGATCGCGTCAAGCGGCGCGGCAACGCCTATGAGCGCAATATTTCCGAGGACTATTTGCGTCGCTTGGCGGAGAGCTACACGGAATTTTTTTATCAGTATGACAGCTCACCGCTGTTGATCGTCAACAGCAGCCGCTTAAATTTTGTCGATCACAGCGGCGATTTTGAATTATTATTACAGCGCATCAATGCGATGCGCGGCGGCCGCGAGTTCTTTAACCGCGGCTCATAATCGATTTACCGTGTGACTTACGGATGACTCATGTTTTTTCTCTTGGATCGATAGATTATGCGAATGACCCTGAAAGACCTGGCGAAGAAGTACGAAGCCAAGGAAAAGATCACCATGGTAACCGTCTATGACTCGAGTTTCGCGGCGGTGGCGGAACAGGCGGGCGTCGATATTTTGTTCATCGGCGATTCGCTCGGGATGACGGTGCAGGGCCACGACAGCCCGCTGCCCGTCACCGTTGAAGACATGGTCTACCACACCCGCGCCGTGGTGCGCGGTAGCAAGCAAGGCTTTGTGGTCAGCGATCTGCCGTTTGGCGCCTATCACGAGAGTCCCGCGCAGGCGTTCCGCAATGCCGCGCAACTCATGATGGCGGGCGCCAACATGGTCAAGCTCGAGGGCGGCGCGGTGATGGCGGAGGCAGTGGAATTCTTGTGCAAGCGTGGCATACCCGTCTGTGGCCACCTTGGCTTGACGCCGCAATCCTACAATTCCCTCGGCGGTTTCCGCGTGCAAGGCAAGACCGACGAGGCAGCGCGGCGCCTCATCGGCGACGCGCAGACTTTGCAAAACGCCGGCATGTCGATGGTCGTGTTGGAAGCGATTCCCGCGACCTTGGGCAAGGACGTAACCGCAAGTCTCAACATTCCCACCATCGGCATCGGCGCCGGGCCCGATTGTTCCGGCCAAGTGTTGCTCGCCTATGATTTGTTGGATATTTTCCCCGGCAAGAAAGCCAAGTTCGTGAAAAACTTCATGGCGACCGGCGGTAACGTCTCCGCCGCATTCGCGAATTTCGTCAAAGAAGTGAAAGACGGTACTTTCCCTGGCCCGGAACACTGTTACTAATATTATTGAAGTTTCGATTTATGAATGACGATCATTGCGTGAATATCGCGTCCACCCTCACCCCGCCTGCGGGGAGAGGGTGAGGAGACTGTCGATCGAATTTGTATTCGTTGATAAGAATAGAAGAAAAAATGGACGTTATCCACACCGTAAAAGAGTTGCGCGAGCGCCTGCGAGGGGAGCCGCGCGTCGCCCTGGTGCCCACCATGGGCAATCTCCACGAGGGCCACATCCAGCTCATCCGCATCGTCAAGCCCAAGGCGGCGTGTCTGGTCGCGAGTATTTTCGTCAACCGCCTGCAGTTCGGACCGAAGGACGACTACAACAAATATCCGCGCACGTTGCCGGGCGATTCCGAAAAATTGGACGAGGCGGGTTGTCACGTCGTATTCGCGCCGACGGAGGAAGAGATCTATCCCGAGTTGCAGACCTTCACCGTCGAGCCATCAAGCCTGCAAAACATACTCGAAGGCGAGTTCCGCGCCGGACATTTCCGTGGCGTGGCGACGGTGGTGCTGAAACTCTTCAACATGGTGCAACCGCAGATCGCGATCTTCGGCAAAAAAGACTACCAGCAATATCTGGTATTGCGCGACATGGTGCGGCAATTCGAACTGCCCATCGACATCATCCCCGCCGAGACGGTTCGTGCCGGCGATGGCCTGGCTCTATCGTCGCGCAACAGCTATTTATCGCCCGTCGAACGCAAGGAGGCCGTTCGCCTCCATCGGCAATTGCAAAAAGTGCGCAGCGCAATCTTCGCCGGCGAGTGGGATTTCGCCAAACTCGAACAAGCGGCCGTGAAACATCTCGACGAACACGGCTGGAAAACAGACTACATCTCGGTCCGCCGCCGGCAAGATCTATTGACCCCGCAACCGCAAGAAAAACACCTCGTCGTCCTCGGCGCCTCCAAACTGGGCGCCACGCGCCTCATCGACAACCTCGAAATCGATTTGTAATTGTTTATGGGGTGCCCGGACGGGGTGGCCCTAGGCTTGCCACTGGCCTAGGGCCAGAGGCAATACCAGTGCGGCTCTCTGGCATGGCATTGCCGCTGCCCAGCATCCATAACGCTCGTGGCGTGGTGAGTTGCAGGGTGCGTTTACGCACCGGCAAAAATCAGCGGGTTGCAATCTCATTGCGCCATTCATTGCGTTTGTGGATCAGTCTCAGTCTGGAGCGATCGTCCGGAGAGCCGCGCCGGTAGTGGATTGTGGAGCATCAAACGCAGTCCAGCGAAAGCCCCGATGAAGCATCGCGTAATCCGGGGTGGTCATTTCCCCGGGTTGCTACGCTTGCTGGCATAGGTCACGAGTGCGAACCGCGTCGCCGGTTCATCGTCCGCCGCTTCGGGTTCGCCTCCGTCGCCAGACGCGAAAGCCCCTCCCACATGATGTCAGAGGGGCTTTTGTAGCTTAACGTGTCGAGTCAAACAACCATACAGGCCAAGCGACTCGAGTACGATACCCCTACTGTTTCTCGAACACTGCCAAGTGGTTGATCGGCCGCCCCTCGGCATCGGTCCCCTTGATGGTGATCGTCGCTGTCTTGCCGTCGCTCGAGAGCTTCCGCGTGAGGGTCTGCACGACCTTTCCGCCCTTCTTGTCGGTCCGCTCGGTCGTGTTGGCATCGAGGCGCTTCAGTGACACGGTGTCAGCCATCGGTGAACCGCTGATCGGATAGTCCTTGCCGTCATACTGCGCCGTGTACTCGACCCGGATAGGCGTGTCGTCACCGCGTACCCCGTCGGCCGTGAGTTTTTCGCCCTCTCCGGCGGCCTCGATTTTCGCGGTGAGGCTCTTCGGCGCCGGACCAGGGCTGTATGTCGATTTCGCCACATTGAGTTTCCACGTACCGACCAACGGGTCGGCGGCCTGTGCCGAAAGGGCGAACCCCATAAACAAGATTGCGGCCGGCAGCCTGAGCGATTTCAATAAACGGTTTTCCATGCTATTTCTCCTTAGTTGCAGAATGGGACAATGTGTTTTCACACGTGCGCTATGCGGCCGCTAGCTAGGGCCGAGAGCAGTTGTTTTGCAGCGCGAAATACATTTCTTGGCGCTCGAAGCGACGCCTTCATTATTGATGAAGCCAGCGCAATAACGTAGGACATTGCGCCGGATGTCGCTCATCATATCCTAATTCAGTTTCGTTTTCGCCGCCCCAGTCCGCCGGATAGATTCCTTGCTTCACCAACCGATGAAATGTCGAAAAGGGCCAGTCCGCTACTCGCTTCACCAAGCCATGTTTATTGGGTTGGAATGAACGAACATGGACAGCGTAGCGTACCTTACGCGCGTTGGGCGCAGTGAATTGACTTCTCGCCGCATAGGCGATAGATTTGTGGTTGGCGGAAAAGGCGGTTTGAAATCCCTATCCGCTATACGCCTATCGTTTCAACACAGTGGAGGAGTTCATGTTTCCATTATCGATGAAGATCCAAATGTTTCGTTTTCTTTCCGCGATGTGCCTATTACTCGCTGCGAACCTGACTTTCGCGGGCACTTACGAACGCAAGGATGTCATGTTCTCGAGTCAAGGCTTGAAGTGTGCGGCGTGGTATTACGTACCGAGCGGGTTAAAAGAAGGCGAGAAGCGTCCGGCCATTGTGATGGCACATGGTTTCACCGCGGTAAAGGAAATGTATCTCGACGGCTTCGCGAAGAAGTTCGCCGAAGCCGGTATGGTTGTGCTGGTGTTCGATTACCGGTACTTCGGGGCGAGTGAGGGCGAGCCGCGCGCACAGCTTTTCTATCACGAGCAGTTGCAGGACTATCGCAATGGCATTTCGTGGGTCTCCATGCAAAAAGAAGTTGATCCAAACCGCATCG
>JAYTGZ010000023.1:0-2896 GCA_043733025.1 Pseudomonadota bacterium
TGGAAAGCCAGTTGGAGGCGGAAGTGCAGGCGTTCGCGGATTGCGCCCGCACCAGCGACATCCGCGAAGGCATCATGGCGTTCGTCGAAAAGCGTAAACCGAGCTTCAGCGGAAAATAATTGATGGCCGATTTGAAAGGAAAAACCCTATTCATCACCGGCGCGTCGCGCGGAATCGGCCGCGCCATTGCCTTGCGCGCCGCGCGGGACGGCGCCAACATCGTACTCGCGGCGAAAACCAGCGATCCCCATCCCAAACTGAGCGGTACGATTCATACGGTCGCGGCAGAAATCGAAACAGCCGGTGGCAAAGCCTTGCCGCTGCAAGTGGACGTGCGCGAAGAAAACCAGATTTTGGACGCAGTGAACAAGGCCGTTGAAACGTTCGGCGGTATCGACATTCTGGTGAACAACGCCAGCGCCATCAGCCTGACCAATGTGCAAAACACGCCGCCCAAGCGTTTCGATTTGATGGTCAACATCAACGTCCGCGGCAGTTATGCCTGCGCTTACGCTTGCATTCCCCATCTTAAGAACGCGGCCAACCCCCATATCCTCACGCTCTCGCCGCCGCTCAATCTTAAACCGAAATGGTTTAAGCAGCACACCGCTTATACCCTATCCAAATACGCAATGAGCATGGTCACGCTGGGACTTGCCGCGGAACTAGCGGAATTCGGCATCGCGGCAAACTCACTTTGGCCGCGCACCACCATCGCCACGGCGGCGCTGGAAACCTTCTTTGCCGATGCCATAAAAGCCAGCCGCACCGCCGGCGTCACGGCCGACGCCGCTTATGTCATCCTCACCTCTCCGAGCCGCGGTTGCACCGGAAATTTCTTTATCGACGAAGCGGTATTGCGCGCCGAGGGCGTCACCGATTTCGATGCTTACGCCGTCACGCCGGGCGAACCGTTGATGACCGATCTGTTTTTGGATTGATTGCCTGGGAGCCTTATGGATACTGCCTCGTAGGCCACTCGAGTGTATTGGCTGTGTGGCTACAAGATTTTGGAGCCAGCGAGCATTGGAGTATGGCATGGGAAGAATCTGCCGCGCGCGACCGCTTGGTTTCAACACTTTACTATGAATAGCCACCATAGATGAAGTCCAGGATTTTTTCTGCCTCCACAAGGAATTCATCATCGCTAGCAAAACGGCGTCGTGCTCCGGAGATGATCCTTTCCAGTCCCGCTGCTTCGGCGACCGGAATTCCACCTACATCGACGTAGTGTACTAAGGCGCCGATTTTCTCCAACGCGGGGTCGGCGTCCAAGCCAAAGGTCGCAGCGAGTACTTCAAACGTCACCTTATCGCCGATGTGGCTAAACGTCGCGCCATCAAAATCGAATCCCAGTGCCTTTTTTGGACAATCGGCGGGTTGATCTAGCCATTTTATCCGCGCCGTAGGGTCAATAAAGCGCTTAATAAGCCAGGCGCTGGCGAGCCGATCGATCCATGGCCGCTTGCGGGTTGCCCAAACCCGGCCGCGATAATCTTCGATGTTCAATTTCTTGATCTGGCCAGCCGCGGCGTGCGGCTCACCGGGCGCTAGGATCTGATTGGCGGCCAATGTCAACGCATCGATCGCGCTGCTCGCCTGTTGCTGCGCGGCGGCTGGAAAGAAATCAAGATTCATGATGCCTTCAAAATCTCGACGCAGCTTATCGATGGTTCGCCGAAGTTCAACCTTGTTGAATTTCTTGAGGCGGTTCGACGCCGACTGGATTTCTTCGACTAAACGAGCGTAGTCGGCGGTCCGGTCAAGTAGCGAGACAAACTCGTCGCTGGCGCTTTGAACCTCGAGCAGTTGTGCAGTCCCGCCCACCGAGATTACCTCATCGGCTTGCGCCTGCAACGACTCGCGCAGTCCGTCGCGATTCGGCAAGACATATACGCCATCACGCACCACGCCCACGCCGAGCGCTTTCAAGCCACGCCAAAGGCGCATGCGTAGCGCCGGTTGTTGACCAGGCGCGCTCAGGATCAACAATAACCAGCCCGAATCTGTTCGGGAGGAAGAAGAAGATTGCATACTTATCAATACTGTAGTTATACTAGTAACTCATTTGTTATATATAATACATCACATGGATTGCGCGACAAATTGTCATGGGCATTTCCATTAACCAAAGGAGACTCACCGTGAATAGTATCTCTCAAGCAATGGTCCGTTCAGCACTTGGCGCCTTGGCGCTTTCTGTCACCATACTCACGAGCCCTGTGTCGCTCGCAGGTGAAGAAGCCGACCAGGCCGCCTTGCTGCAAGCGTTACCCAAGAGCAAACTCAGCTTAGCGGACGGGTTGAAACAAGCGACCAAGGGCGCCGAAGTGCCGATTTCGGCCAAATTCGAACTGGATGATAACAAACTACTGTCCCTGTCCGTCTATACCGCGGAGAAAGGCTTGGCGGTCGATTCCGAGCACAATGTGCTGAAGGAACTTGCGGGAAATCCCGAGAAAACGCCGTGGGTGCCCGAAGTCGAAATCTTCAAGGATCTGCCGCACGTGGCGCGCGCTTCCGAACATTTGACACTAACCGCACTGGCGAAGCACTCGTTGTATGACGTTGTATCGCAAGCACAGAAGGATTATTCGGGCACGGTGTTATCCATTATCCCCGCAGTACAAAACAAGCGTCCCGTCTTTATTGTTCTCGTGGCAAATAAAGGAAAAGTTGCCGAATATGCCTATGATGCGATGACCGCCAAGCCGCATGCCGCCAAGAATTAATATTAAGCCGACTTCATTTCCGCCACGGCGCATAGCATGACCTCCACTCAATCCGCAGGCGCGAACGATTCTGCTCCGGTCTATACCCTCTGGCAACTCATCGGCTATGCATTGAAGTTGGGAACGATCGGCTTTGGCGGACCTGTTGCGCTAGTGGGGTACAT
>JAYTGZ010000024.1:0-4430 GCA_043733025.1 Pseudomonadota bacterium
CTGTACGCTGAGCTGGAAGAGATCCTGCTCAGCGCCGATGTCGGCGTGACCGCGACGGCGAAGCTGATCGAGGATATCCGCGCCCGCGTTCGCAAAGAAAAGCTAAGCGATGCGGCAGAGCTAAAAATTGCCCTGAAAGGCGCGCTGGGCGATCTCCTTACCCCATTGGAGAGGCGCATGGATACGGGGTGGGGGGCTGGGGGGCTGGCCTCGGGCCACCTCGGGCCACCTGGGGCCATTGGCTCTGGCCCTAGGCCAGGGGCTAGCCTAGGGCTACCCGGCCAGGCCGATACCCCAAAGCCGCGCATCATCATGTTCGTCGGCGTCAACGGCGCGGGCAAGACCACGACCATCGGCAAATTGGCGAAATGGTATCAGGCGCAGGGCAAGTCCGTGTTGCTCGCCGCCGGTGATACGTTTCGTGCCGCGGCGCGCGAGCAATTGATGGTGTGGGGCGAGCGCAACAATGTCACCGTCATTACGCAGGAAAAAGGCGATTCGGCCGCGGTGATTTTCGACGCGATTCAAGCGGCGAAAGCACGCGGTGTGGACATCGTCCTCGCGGATACGGCGGGCCGCTTGCCAACCCAATTGCATTTGATGGAAGAGATTAAAAAAGTGAAGCGCGTGATCCAGAAGGTCGATCCGACGGGTCCGCACGAGATCTTGCTGGTGCTGGACGCGAACACGGGACAAAACGGCCTGTCGCAAGTACAAATCTTCGACGACGCGCTGAAACTCACAGGGCTGGTCGTCACTAAACTCGACGGCACCGCCAAGGGTGGCGTGGTCGCGGCGATCGCGGGCGCGCGGCCGATCGCGATTCCCTTCATCGGCGTCGGCGAGACCCTCGATGACCTGCGGCCCTTCATCGCCAACGATTTCGTCGAGGCGCTGATCGAGTGATCCAAATCAGCGGCGTCTATAAGCGATACGCGAACGGTTTCGAGGCGCTCAAGAACGTCAGTTTCAACATCGCCCAAGGCGAGATGGTGTTCCTCACCGGCCATTCCGGCGCCGGAAAAAGCACGCTGCTAAAACTCATCGCCGGCATCGAACCGCCGAGCAGCGGCCGCGTCGAAATCAGCAAACAAAATTTGAGCCGCTTGCGCCCGGCCGGGCTGGCGGTGTTGCGGCGGAATATCGGCTTGGTGTTTCAGGATCACAAGCTGTTGTTCGACCGCACGGTGTTTGACAACGTGGTGTTACCGCTTTACATCAATGGCTACAAACCGTCGGACATGGTGCGGCGCGTGCGCGCGGCGCTCGACAAGGTCGGGCTGCTCGAGCGCGAAAAAGCCTATCCCATCGCGCTGTCCGGCGGCGAACAGCAACGCCTGTGCATCGCTCGCGCAATCGTCAATCGGCCGACCATGCTGATCGCAGACGAGCCCACCGGCAATCTGGATGCGGATCACGGCGCGGCAATCTTCGAATTGTTTCATTCTTTCAATCAAGTCGGCACCACGGTGCTGGTCTCGACCCATGATCACACTCATATCGAACGCTTGAAGCCGCGCATTCTGCACCTTGACCAAGGACGGTTGATGACATGAGCGCTTGGTTGAATCAGCATTTGCACGCGCTGCAAATCGCTTGGCGACGATTGTTCGACCGTCCCCTCGGTTCGTTGTTTACGATACTGGTGATCGGGCTCGTCGCGAGTTTGCCAGCCTTCGCCTACCTCGTCGTCAACAACGTCGCCAGCCTTGCGGGCAAACTGGATCCCGAGCCCAAGCTCAGTATCTATCTCAAAATCACGGCGGGAGCGCCGGAAGTCGCGGCGGTGAAAGAACGCTTGAGCGCGACGGAAAATATCGTAGATTCCCGCTTTGTTTCGAAGGAAGCTGCGCTTGCGGAATTAGAATCCGCTGGCATCGCCGACGTCGCCACAACATTGGAGCAAAATCCTTTACCCCACGCATTTGTGATCAAGCCCAAGTCCATCGAACCCGTGGCGCTCGACGATCTCAAGAAAACAATTCAGTCGTGGGCCGAAGTGGATGCGGTCGAACTCGACTCCGATTGGGCGCGCAAGCTGAGCGCCTTCGTCGAGTTCGGAAAACACGCGGTATTTTTTCTGACCCTGGTGCTGGGTCTTGCGCTGATCTTCGTCATGGCGAACACCATACGGCTACAAATCCTCAACCAACGCGAAGAAATCGAAGTGAGCCGCCTCATCGGCGCGACCCCCAGCTTCATCCGTCGGCCGTTTCTCTACTTCGGCATGATGCAAGCGGTACTCGGCGGCGTATTGGCGCTAGGACTCGTCGCGCTCGGCATTTACGGACTCAATCAAGCCACCGCGCCGTTGGTCAAACTGTACGCAGGCGAATTTTCTTTCCGCAATCCCGATATACATTTGGGCGCGATGATGATACTCGGCTTGGTCGTGCTCGCGATGATCAGCGCAGGCTTCGCGGTTCGGCACACGTTGCGATCGATGGCCCAGTAGCAGATCGATGCGCAGTTACCACGCGAGCCAATCTTCAGATCGAATTCGCCGAAGACGGAATGATGGGCATCGCCAGAAGCCGCATGAATAATGCCTATCAAGTCATGCCACCCGGAGAGGCACTCTGGATGTGCCTTACAGCCATAGTCTTGCTCAATTACATCGCAACGCCTGGGCGATCCCCGGATGTTCTCCCCATCAACTTTTGAAGCCGAGTAGTTGCGTTCGAAAACGCACCCAACGCAGTTAGGCCTGCGACTTCTGCAACGCCTGCTCGATGTCCCAAATGATGTCGTCCACTGCCTCGATACCGATGGAGAGGCGCACCATATCGGGTGTGACGCCGGCATTGATTTGCTCTTCTTCGGAGAGTTGGCGGTGGGTGGTGGAGGCGGGATGAATGACCAACGTCTTCGCGTCGCCGACGTTGGCGAGGTGGCTTAGTAATTCACAGTTCTGGATGAATTTTTCCCCCGCCGCTTGGCCGCCTTTGATACCGAAGGTGAAGATAGAGCCCGCGCCTTTCGGCATGTATTTTTTTGCGAGGTCGTAATACTTGCTGCTTTTCAATCCAGGATAACTGACCCAGGAGACCAACGAATGATTCTCCAAAAAATCCGCGACTTTTTGTGCGTTGCTGACGTGGCGCTCCATGCGCACGTGCAGGGTTTCCGTGCCTTGCAGCAACATGAATGCGTTGAACGGCGATAGGGCAGGGCCAAACGTGCGATGGGTTTCCATGCGTGCGCGCATGATGTAGCCGAAGTCGCCGAAGGTTTCGTGGAAGCGCACGCCGTGATAGCCCTTCGAGGGTTCAGTCATGCCGGGAAATTTGCCGTTGCCCCAGTTGAATTTCCCCGACTCAATGATCACGCCGCCCATGGTGGTGCCGTGGCCGCCGATGAATTTTGTCGCGGAATGCACGACAATGTCCGCGCCGTGTTTGAGCGGGCGGCACAGATAGGGCGACGCGAATGTGTTGTCGATCACGAACGGCACACCGGCTTCTTTCGCGATGGCGCCGATCGCTTCGATGTCGAGTACGTTGCCGCGCGGATTGCCGATCGTCTCGCCGTATATTACTTTGGTTTTCGACGTGATCGCCTTGCGAAAATTTTCCGGGTCTTCCGGGTCGACCAGTTTGACGTTGATGCCGAGCTTTTTGAAGTTGAACGCGAACAGCGAATAGGTGCCGCCGTACAACGTGCTGGCGGAAACGATTTCGTCGCCCGTTTCCACCAAGGTCAACAGCGCGACCATCTCCGCCGCTTGGCCGGAGGCGCATGCCAACGCAGCGCGGCCATTTTCCAATGCCGCCATGCGTTCTTCGAATGCGGCGACGGTGGGATTGCTGATGCGCGAATAGACGTTGCCGAAAGTTTGCAAGTTAAACAAACTCGCCGCGTGTTCCGCGCTGTCGAACACAAACGATGTTGTTTGATAAATCGGCACGGCGCGCGCGCCGGTGGTGGGGTCAGGGATTTGTCCCGCGTGTAGGCACAGCGTGCCGAATCCGAATTCGTGGTCAGCCATTTCTAAACCCGTGAAGGATGAGGGATAAGGGATGAGGGATGAAGCGGATACTGCGAGTGGGATTGGTTATTTCTTTTCACCGCGCACACTTCACTTTTCACAATCAGTAGGGGAGGTACTGCGGCCGCTTCGCCGAAATAATTTTCGTGTTGACGCCTGCCCAGTTGAGTCCGCCGAATAATCGGGCATGCTCGATTTTTACGCAGTGATTCATAACGACTTCGAGCCCGGCGGCGCGGGCTTTTTCGGCAGCGGCTTCGTTGACCACACCCAGTTGCAGCCACAGCACCCGAGCGCGAATGGCGATGGCGTCGTCCACCAGCGGCGGGATGTCTTCAGCTTTACGAAAACAATCGACCATGTCGACCTGGCCCGGTATGTCGCGCAGACTCTTGTAGCATTTTTGGCCCAGCACTTCGTCGTATTGCGGGTTTACCGGTAT
>JAYTGZ010000025.1:0-5088 GCA_043733025.1 Pseudomonadota bacterium
GGGCCATTGGCTCTGCGGCACGCGCCTTTTGCACCCGTTCCCAATCGTCGTAATCGCCGGCATATTCGACCACCCTACCTTCGCCTTCAAACGCGATCACTTGTGTGACCACATTATTGAGAAACTCGCGATCGTGACTCACCAGGAATACGGTTCCGGAATAGTCTTGCAGCAATGACTCCAACAACTCCAGCGTGTCCAAATCCAAATCGTTGGTGGGTTCATCGAGGATCAATACATTCGCCGGTTGGGTGAAAAGCCGTGCCAACAATAAACGATTGCGTTCGCCGCCGGAGAGCGATTTCACTTTTGCACGCGCCCGCTGCGGTGGGAACAAAAAATCCTCGAGATAACTCATCACATGTTTGCGTTGGCCGCCGATTTCGACGAAGTCGGTGCCGGGGCTGATGGTATCGATCAGCGTCGCTTCATCATCCAACTGCGCGCGCAACTGATCGAAATAGGCCACGCTCAGCTTCGTACCGAGGCGCACAGTGCCTTGATCCGGGTTGATTTCGGCCATCAATAATTTCAGCAACGTGGTTTTGCCGGCGCCATTTGGGCCGATGAGCCCGATGCGATCGCCGCGCAGAATCCGCGCGGTAAAATCCTTGATCACGACACGTTCTCCAAAGGACTTGCCGACATGTTTGAGTTCCGCAACCAATTCGCCGGAACGCTCACCCGCCGCCACTGAGAAGTTCACGCGGCCCAATCGCTCGCGGCGCGCCGCGCGCTCCAGCCGCAAGCGTTCCAGCCGGCGCACGCGGCCTTCGTTACGCGTGCGCCGCGCCTCGACGCCTCGGCGTATCCAAACTTCTTCTTCGGCGAGTACTTTGTCAAACTTTTCCTGCCGCACGCTTTCGATCGCCAGCATGTCCTCTTTGCGCTTACGATACGCGCTGTAGTTTCCCGGAAAATCCCGCAGGATGCCGCGATCCAGTTCGACAATTCGCGTCGCGACGCGATCGAGAAAACGCCGGTCGTGGGTAACAAATAGCAAACTCAGATTCGCCTCGCGTAAAAATTTCTCAAGCCAACCGATCGCCTCGATATCGAGATGATTGGTCGGCTCATCGAGCACCAGCAGATCCGGTTCGCTCACCAGGGCGCGCGCCAAGGCAACGCGCTTACGCCAACCGCCGGACAGGTTGCCGATCTTTTCATCGGCATTCAAATCGAGTTGCTGCAATGTCGTCTCGATGCGGCTTTGCAGACGCCAGCCATCGTTGGCTTCGAGGGCGTGACTCAGTTCATCGAGCCGGGTTTGCATTGCCGGATCGTGATCGGGCTCCGCGAGGCGATGAAGAATGTCGTGATACTCGATCAATAGACCCTGCAATGCCTCGAGGCCACCGGCCACCGTATCGAACACCGTTGCGGCATCGTCCAGCGGCGGCTCCTGGGGCACGTAGCCGATACGCAAGCTCGGTGCGCGCCACACCTTGCCGTCATCCAACGACACCAGCCCGACGATCACCTTCAGCAGACTAGTCTTGCCGGTGCCGTTCCGACCCAACAGGCCGACTCGCTCGCCCTTGTCGAGCTTGAGTTCCGCATGGTCGAGCAATGGTACATGGCCATAGGCGAGCTGCGCGTGTTCGAGGGAAATCAGAGGCATGGCTAATCCCGTACCGCCGCGTGCTTAAGGCCCGGCGCAACATAGAGTTGTAACGTTAACGCCGCCGTCCCGGCGACCAATCCGGCGAATAAGAATGCCTGCGGCGCCCCGGCGAACTGCCAGATGGCGCCGAAAACCAATCCCGCCGGTATTGCTGCGAGCCCGATCATCATGTTGTACCAACCGTAAGCCGTGCCTAGCTCGGAAGGCGAGGCGAAATCGCCGATGACCGCCCGCTCGATGCCTTCGCCGAGGCCGGCGAACAGTCCGTAGACTAAGGTCACGATCCACAGCATAGTCGGCGTCGAACTTAGACTAAGTGCGAAAAAGGTTACCGCGTAGGCACACCAACTCATGACCATCACCCGTTCTTTACCGAACGTCAGGGCGGCCGTACCACCCCACCAGGCCGCCAATGACTTAGCGAGATTCAGCGTCGCCCACAGCAACAATAGCGTGACGACGCTCATCCCCAAATCGTGGCCGAACAAAACGATGAAGGTCTCGGAAACACGCGCGAACGTAAACCACACGAGTAGTAACAGATAGCGGCGGAGCGTCGGTGAAAGCAGCAGCCAGTTCAGGGACGGGGCGTTCGATTTTGTCAACGTGACGGGCCTTGGTTCCTTCACCAACAGCGCAAGCAGCAACACACCGAGAAATCCGGGCGCCGCCGACCACGCGATGACTTCGCGCAATGACAAGTTCGACCATGCGATTACGGCAGCCGCGAGCAACGCGCCGCCGACAGCGCCGGCATTGTCCAGCGCGCGATGCAGGCCGAACGCGACGCCGCGCAGGGCCGGCGGCGTCACATCCGCCACCATGGCATCCCGCGGCGCGCTGCGTATACCTTTGCCGATACGATCGATGCTGCGCAACACCAGCAGGCCGAACCAGCCGGACACCGCACTGAAAAAAGGCCGCACAACATTCGAGACCGTGTAACCGGTTAATGCCAAGCCTTTGCGCCGCCCGCCCAGGCGATCGGAATAACGCCCCGACCAAAGCTTCACGAAACTTGCCAGTGCATCGGACAAGCCTTCGATCAAGCCGAGCGCAATGGGCCCAGCTGCCAGCTCCGTCGCCAGCAACAGCGGAATCAACGGAATCACCATATCGGACGCGAGATCGTTAAAAAAACTGACGCAACCGAGGACGACCACCGTCCCAGGGATTTTTCGCAGAATATTGAAGGAACCGGACATGGTGCTAAGGCGGATGCAACGACTCTTGTTCAGGGACGCCATTCTACGCCAGAACGGCGGATCGCCTTCCCTTTTAGCGCAACGAAGAAGGGTACGAAAGCGGATCGTCACGCGGCCGCGGCGCGAGCGTGTTCAACGTGTCACTGCCGCGTTCGCCTAAGATGGGTCGACTCGTCCGCTTCGCCGCGGCGCAAGAATTTGATGTCGCCGAAGTATCCTTCCGAACGCGACTCGGTCGCATCGGAATCGCAGTGTATGCCGATGGAAGTGATACGCCCCGGATCCTCCCCGAACGCGCGACGGAAATCGTCGACGATGTTGCGCGTTTCCAATACCCATTCGCCGATCCGTTCGGCTCCACTTTCCGCTAACAGCAGCCGAATGCGCGCGTTCCAACCATTCTCGATGACAGTCTCCTTCGCCGCGCCGTCACCCCATACGTATTCAAGCGTTGCATAGGGCGGCTCCAAGCGCAACAGGGCGCGCGTTTCGGCGAATGTGATTTGGTCGCTAAAGGACAGCTTGCTTTTATCGCCGTCGAAGGCAACGATCAAACGCACCGGAGCATCCTCCGTTTGACGCCGCGTCGTGTTGGCGCCCGGCACTAAGCGTGGCGCCTTCCATCTCCAGCGCAGCACAGGATAGTCGCGCGGATCAATGTCCATATTCTCCATGAGTACCGAGGAGGAATTTTCCGAAGTCGCGTGAACGACGGTCGCGCCGCCGTCATCGAACAACTCAAACAGCGTCGGCGCGCGAAATTTGGAGAAGCGCAATTCCTGCCATCCTCCCGGAAACGGCCCGCCGGGCATGGCCGCGGAAAAGGGCGTGACCTGCGTCGCCGTCGGGCGCCCGGTATCCTTGGGCGAGTGGGCGCAACCGCTCTGTAGCGCAACTAATGCAAGCAGTGCGGCGCCGAGACTGCGACACCCGCCCCAATCCGCACCGTTATACTCATGACACATGATCGCCCGTGCGAAGGCGCGAAGAAAACGCGACAAGATCAATCGTAACACCATCCTATATCCATCAAAAAATGCGACTCTCGCATTGTATGTCCTCTTGGTCGTATTGATGCATCGAAACGTTAGTATGTAAGCACGCCTGCAATTCTATAACGGAACGCCCAAATATCACTACAACCGCGACGCACCGTGCCACCAACCAATACCCATGCGGCTCTTGGGCGATGCATCGCCTCGACGCAAGCAGAATGCCGTGGGCGGGCACATAGCCCTTGTCAAGTCACGAAGCAGCCGAGTTAGAGACCACTCTGGCGCACTACCTTTCGACCTGCAACCACGGCATCCCCCAGCGAACCCTGAGCCATCAAACGCCCATTCAATCGCTCAAGATTTAGCAAGAAAAACGGCCCGATTTGTTCATCAAACGCGTTCACAAACAGACGGGACTTGACACAATGCTGTTCGCTTAAGCTCGTTCGCCCTGAGCCTGTCGAAGGGTGAATGGGCTTCGACAAGCTCAGCCCGAACGGCTAACCGAACAGTATTGGGACTTGACACGTACTACAAGTGAGAACCCCCTGCATCCGTCGTTCAAGCGCAACTAACCGATCGGTGGAATTCTGTTAGCATTGCCATCCTTTAAAAGAAATAACCGGAATAGCAATCATGTTACTCGTGGCGGGCGGGACTGGGTTGGTAGCCCGACCCATCATCAACGCACTGACGCGGACGCAATTCGTCGCGGCTAGCCTCGGCGCATTCTCGGCGTGCTGCCCCGATTCGACGCAACAACCCGCTCACGCGTGACGAACGCTCTGGTGCTGGCGCTAGTGGTCTGGGCATGGGCCGGGACCGCGTTGGCCCAGGATCGCCCAGCCTATTCCAATTTGCGTTACGACGAAGATTGGCGCGCCATGGGCGATACCACCCAAGCGAGCGATAAATGGGATCCGGTCAAACATATTGCGTTGGGCGGCGAGGCCTATCTATCACTGGGCGGCGACGCACGCGTGCGTTACGAATATTTCCGCAATCCCGGATTCGGCGCCGGCCGCCAAGACGCCAACGGCTACGGCCTGCAGCGCTACATGCTGCACGGCGATCTGCGCATCAATTCCTGGTGGCGGGTATTCGGCCAATTGCAACATAGCCAGGAAAGCGGCCGGCTCGGTGGGCCGCGTAGGTTCGACGAAAACAAGCTCGATGTGCATCAAGCCTTCGTCGATATCGGCCGTTGGCAAACGATGCGGCACTATACCGCATTGCGCCTCGGTCGCCAGGAGTTGGAATTTCC
>JAYTGZ010000026.1:0-3228 GCA_043733025.1 Pseudomonadota bacterium
TTGCCGCGGTCGAGCCGCTATTGATGCGTAAATCTCGGTATCGGCCTGCAGATAAACTATTGAAGTTCCTCGAAAGCCTTTGAGATTATGCAAAGTTCACCGTACGTTCGGCGGCTCCCCACGCCGCTGTGCGTGCGGTACTGCGCATAATCACAGACCGCAGATAATTGTTACGCCTCACCTTTTCAAACTCCGCACGCAAATCGTCGAGGAACAGTGGCTGAATCAGCTTCAGGATGTTGGCTTCGCTGGTGTAATGGGCGCCGAGCTGGCGGCGGCGATCTTTCGCGGAAAGCTCAATCACGCTCTGGAACATGGCGCCAAAAATCGCGGGCGAGATGGCGCCCCATTGCAGGCCACAAAGTTCCAGGACGACTTCGCGCATGGCACTGTTGAATATGGGAGGGGCAAGTAGATCTTCGAATAGCTTGCCGTTCACATATGGGAACTGGGCGTAATGTTCGGCCAGGGATTTCTGGCGCTTGTCCAACGGCGTGTTAAGGGTATAGAACAGGCGTTCGAGTGTTTCGCCCAAATTCGAGCCATCCTCGCTAGGGAAGGTTTCTATTAGGTCGCGAAAACTGTCTTTCGGCAGGAAAATGCCAGTGTCATCGGCGAACAGACAAAACAGCAGCCGCACGAGGAACAATTCCAGCGCATGCCCCGTGTAGCCGTCTTGCTTGAGAAGGTCGTGCAGATCGCCCATTTTTTGTACGGCTTCGACATTGATTGGGTCCTGCTCGCGGATGACCTGCTTGCGGTAACCTGCGATGAAGCCGAACAGCGCAATATGTTGATGAAAATCCGCGAGGGCGAATTCGTGCTCTTGGTGCTCGTCGAGATCGTAAAGTCGAAAACGCGCGAAGTCCGAGACGACGACAAACTCCGGCAGCTCGGCATCCTTTAAACCGTGGAAGTAATCAGTCGCCTGCCTAAAGGCGGCGTCTAAATCCTCACCGTAGCTCTTGTGTTCAACCAGGAGGGTACCGGGCCAGAAGGCGTCGATCCGACCCCGCTTGGCAGAGAGCTTTTCAACTGCTTTTTCGTACACCGCCACGCGACGACGCTTGACGCCAAACACGTCAAAAAATTCATTCCAAAAGCTTTGTGCTTCTGCCCTTTCTGCGCGCTCGTCCTTCCACTCTTTGGAAAAGGCAAGCGCACGGTCTTTTATTTCATTCCAGGATAAGGGCATGGGGTACTAACTCGGGTCGATTATCTTTAACTTCGGAAAATATTCACGGTATCGCCGCGCATCGCGAGTAAGCAAAGCGTATCCGGCCAAGCTCGCATGCGCGCCGATATAAAAATCCGGCAAGGGCGACGGGCGCTGGCCGCCGCGCCGGCGATAGAGTTTGAATGCCTGGCTCGCGAGGAATACTGCATCCCACGGCAACGGTTCGCGCGGGAGATTAAATGGTTGGACTGCCGCGTTTAGAGCTTCGATCGTTGCAAAATTTGCCGCGACTTCCGCGTAAATAATGGGATTGATCACCGCCAACCCTGCCTCCGCCAGAGGCGTAAGTTGAGCTTCCGACCAATCGGCCCAGTTCGGGTCCTCCTCAAGCAAGTCGATCAACACGTTGCTGTCGACCAGTACGCGCGTAGGCACGGCGTAATCCGCGCGCGGTTCACGCGCGACAAGAGTGCGCTCAGGCTTCAATCGTCGCCGCGCAAAAACGCCATGATTTGATCGGTGGACCAGCCTCTAAACATCGGTTCATTGGCCGATCCGCGCGCCCGCCGAATCGCCGCGCGGATCGGCGATATGGTTTTCTCTCCAGCAACGCTGGGCTTTATGACGGGCTTGAGCACAACTCGCCCGCGGGTGTAATGAAACTCGACTTCGGTATGGGGTAGCAGCCCCGCCTTTTCGCGAATGGCTTGGGGAATGGTGACCTGTCCCTTACTGGTAATACGCATAATTGCCTCACAAAAGTAATACTTTACAATAGTAAGAATCTTACTATTAAGCGATTGATCGCACAATACTGACGTCAACTTGACCACGGCGGCCCGCGTTCAGCTTAAAATGATTGGCTCGCTGCATTCATCCATTCAAAGGGAGAATAACAAATGAAACTAAACAAGCTGGCGCTCGCACTAATTGCGATCTTAATTGCCCTGCCCGCCATGGCGGAACGGTCGGACGACGACCGCGACGGTGTAGAGGCGCGCCATAAGGCGCACAACGACAGGGACGATGACGAGTGGAAACATCGCGGTGAAGAAAAACACAAACATAAGCACAAAAAACGCAAACACCGCCATGACGACGATCGGGCCGCGCCGCCGCCCTCGCTGCCGAGACCGCGGTTACCCGATTTGCCCAAGCCCCCGCTGCCGGATATTCCGAAGCCACGCTTGCCCGATTTGCCCAAGCCGAGGTTACCGGATCTGCCGAAGCTGCCGCTGCCCCCGCTTCCCGGCCGGAATTGACGATTGACGAGACGATCGCTGTTGTGATGTATACCGCCAGGCGCCGATTGATCTTTATTCCGTGCTTATCCGGTTGTCTCCCAGACCCACTACCGGTAGTATGTTGAACATCTGCGCCGACCCGGGGCGATCATGGTTATCGACGTGCTTGAGCGAGACGATCTGCCGTTCCCGCGCTCGCTTAGGTGGTCAGGCTTGAATCTGGGCGATGACACGGATATGCGCCTCCTTGGCCTTGCCGAAGTAGGCAAGCAGCCCCGTCAGGGTGATGGGCTGGCCCAGGGCCATCGTCGTCTGCCAGGCATGTTCCGTTCCACGCGCCACCGAGTACATCAACCACGGTCGGCTGGTAATTGGGATGAAAGAAATCGACCAGGTTGCCCTTCGGCTTGCGCTGGAGCTTCTGGTCGTCGTCCGCTGCCAGCACGACCACGGCATCGTCACCGCACAGCGTGATCACCTGCGGCCCTTCCTCGCGTGCCTTGCGCACGAATTCCGAAAGCCGGTTTTTGGCGTCCTGCAGTTGTCATTTGTTCGTCGCAGAACGCACCTGCCGTCTCATGGCATTGCCTTGGGTACTCAAGCGTCAATCAGGCGGCATGCTTTTTCACCCAGGCAACGTATTGGTCCATCCAGCTTTGCAGGAACTTTTTGCTGCCTTCACCGATATTGCCGGCCGCGTCGAACAACCCGTCCTTTGCATGGGTGAATGCTTCGGGTTGGCCAAGCGTCGGGACATCCAGATAGGCGAGAATGTTGCGCAAATGCTGTTGCGCCATGGACGTGCCG
>JAYTGZ010000027.1:0-22715 GCA_043733025.1 Pseudomonadota bacterium
GGCGTCATTCTATCTCATCGCAATATTGTCGCTGGTGCGAATAGTGTGGCACAGTATTTGGAGTTGACGCCAGACGATCGCATTCTCTCGGTGCTGCCATTGTCTTTTGATTATGGCCTCAACCAAATAACAACTGCATTTTTAGTCGGCGCCACCGCGGTATTGATGAATTATCTGTTTCCCCGCGATGTGATTAAGGCCGTTACCGAGGAGAAAATTACTGGGCTGGCGGCCGTTCCGCCGCTATGGGTCCAACTCGCCCAATTGCCTTGGCCGGATTCTGTTTTGGAGCACTTACGTTATATCACTAATTCCGGCGGTCATATGCCTGAACCCACGCTTCGAGCGCTGCGAAACGCGTTGCCGAAAACCAAACCGTTCTTGATGTACGGCTTGACGGAGGCCTTCCGCTCTACGTATCTACCCCCCGAACAAGTGGACCAACGACCCGACTCGATCGGGAAGGCCATTCCAAATGCCGAGATTCTTGTCGTGCGAGAAGATGGCTCGGAATGTGCGGCAAATGAGCCAGGAGAATTAGTGCACCGTGGCGTCCATGTCTCACTGGGCTACTGGAACGATGTTGAGAAGACTGCGGAGCGCTTCAAACCGGCGCCGGGTCAACTCAGCGGCCTGGTCATGCCGGAAATGGCTGTGTGGTCCGGCGATACGGTTCGACGTGACGAGGAAGGATTTCTATATTTCATTGGCCGCCGCGACGAGATGATCAAGACGTCCGGTTACCGCGTCAGTCCAACGGAAGTGGAAGAGATTATCTATGCAACCGGACTGGTCAGCGAAGTCGCCGCATTCGGTGTTGCCCATCCCACGCTTGGTCAGGCGATCATCGTTGTGGTGATGCCGCAAGCGGGAGCGGAGCTTTCGGCAGACGCATTGCTGGTAGCGGCGAAGCGCGAACTGCCCGCTTTCATGGTTCCGCACAAGATCATCGTTTATCGCGACAGTTTGCCTCGCAATTCGAATGGTAAAATCGACCGCAAAGCCTTGGCGCAAACCGTCGGCATCGTGTTTCAAGGGATTACCTCATGACCAATGCGAAACCCGCCCACGCGCCGCTGACTCAATGGAACGTCGTCGATGGTTGTTTGCAAGTCAACGGCGTTGCGCTGACGCGGCTCGCCGCCAGGGTCGGGCAGACGCCATTTTTCGCCTATGACCGGCGTTTGCTAAGTGATCGCGTCGCACTGCTCCGTCGACACATTCCCGCTGAGATCCATCTGCACTATGCGATGAAGGCAAACCCTATGCCTGCCGTGGTGCAGTTCATGGCGGGGTTGGTCGATGGGCTGGATGTCGCGTCTGGAAACGAACTGCGAGTCGCACTCGATTCGGGGATGAATCCCGAGTTGATCAGTTTCGCCGGCCCCGGAAAAAGCGAGTGGGAACTCACGTCGGCGATTGCAGCCGGCATCACGATCAACTTGGAATCGCCGCGCGAGATGGAGACCGCGGCGAAGCTGGGCCGCAGCCTCGGTATTGAACCCAGAGTCGCGGTGCGTGTGAACCCCGACTACGAACTCAAGTCCTCGGGCATGAAGATGGGCGGCGGTCCGAAACAATTCGGCGTCGATGCCGAAGCGGTGCCGGAGATGCTGGCGAGAATGAAGGCGCTCCGCTTACAATTTCAGGGATTTCATATCTACAGCGGCTCGCAAAATTTGCGTGCCGAGTCTATCCAGGAAGCCCAGGAAAAAACCCTCGAGTTGGCCTTTCGCCTAGCCGAATTTGCACCGGCACCGGTTCGATCGCTGAATATTGGCGGTGGCTTCGGCATACCTTATTTCCCGGGCGAAACGCCTTTGGACATCGCGGCCGTCGGCGATAATTTGCGTCGTATATTGCCGGAGGCGAAACGCCGCCTTCCGGATGCCCAGTTTGTAATCGAGCTGGGACGTCACCTGGTTGGAGAAGCTGGAATCTACGTGTGCAAAGTCGTCGATCGAAAAATATCCCGCGGCCACGTGTTTCTGGTAACCGATGGCGGCCTGCACCATCAACTCGCGGCTTCAGGGAATTTCGGTCAAGTGATACGGAAGAACTATCCTGTTTCTATCGGTAACAAAATGGGTGGTACTGAAACCGAAGTGGCGTCCGTAGTGGGTCCGCTGTGCACGCCACTGGATTTGCTCGGTGACAAAATGGAACTGTCGCGGGCCGAGGTCGGTGACTTGGTGGTCGTGTTTCAATCCGGCGCCTACGGGCTAACAGCTAGCCCCACAGCTTTTCTGAGTCATCCGGCGCCGCTTGAAGTCCTGGTCTAGGGGTGAGAGCGACTTGGAAAACCTAAGAAATCACCGGTGATCTCCATACCTTTGCGCCACAATGCTGTTTAATTCGCTGGAGTTCCTGTTTCTCCCGATTTCCCTAGCGGGTTTCTTTTTACTTGGGCGTTGGCGGCGCGACATCGGGGCCAGATGGCTGGCGATTGCTTCGCTCTTTTTCTACGGATCGTGGAACTTGATCTATCTTTGGCTGTTGCTAATTTTTATCGTACTAAATTACTATTTCGGACCGAGGATTGCGCCGGCGACGCCCCATGGACGAGGTTGGCTCGCATTCGCAGTCATGGCGAATTTAGTGGCGCTTTCGCGAGCCTTGTTCTATTTCCTTTATGGGGTTTCAGCGGTTACAACACCGTCACTATAGCGGTGGTTCCGCCCAGCGGAGATAACGAAACGCTCATGCATTAATATTGGTAGCCGCGCCACTATGAGAAGCTGACCGGTGACCTGATCTTGGATCGGGTACTCAATTTTCGTTCCAATACGCGAACGTTGCCCGGCGACTTAGGTGTGCTATTGAGTCTATCAAACGTTGATACATTGATCGATCAAGCTCGCGCGCATCGACGCGATTATCAACGGCGATACCAGGCGGATACGATAGAGATCGACCGACTCGTAAGTGGTGACAAAAGATTTTAGGGTTGTTGCAGAAAGGGAGATTGGTTTGGCGGGGATATGCGGTTGGCTAAATAAACATGAGAACGAATCGCGACCAGATCTGGACGCGATGGCGCAGGCACTTGCCCGTTTCGATGGTGCGAAAACCCAGATATCGAGTAAGCCATGGTGTGGGATCGCCGCGGCGGATCTGGGGTCAGTGCCTTATTTGGCGGATGCCGCACCGTACCTGCTAGTGTTTTCCGGCGCGCCGAATTTCATCGATCGAGAACTACAAGATCTAGTGCGTAAAAAGGGACGTGCGGTCGCGCTTGCCGAAGGTTATCGCCGCTTCCGGGATGACTTGGCGAGTCATCTTTCGGGTCAATACTCCGTAGCGCTGATCGATCAAAGTGAACAGTCCCTTTATCTTGCGGTAGATCGATTTGCTACCCACCCCTTGAATTATGGGACTGTTTCGGATGGGATACAGTTTGCGTCGAATTTGGACGCGCTGCTGCTAAGTGGAAGTGGCGGCTTTGAGTTGGATCCACAGTCTATTTTTCACTACATATATTTTCATGTTGTTCCTGGACCGGAAACAATTTATCGAGGTCTACGCCGATTGTCGGCGGGCGAATGCTTGAGTTTTCGCGACGGTAAACTCACCACCAGAAATTATTGGCGTCCCGATTTCATCGAAGACCAATCCGCTTCCTTCAGCGAGTTAAAGCAAGATTTTATGGCCGCGTTGCGTAACGCGGTGCGAACCGCATCCGACGCACAGAACTGTGGCTCCTTCCTGAGCGGAGGGACGGATAGCTCCACTATTGCGGGACTTCTCGGTGAAGTCTCCGGGAAACCAGCTCGCACCTATTCGATCGGATTCGAAGCCGCCGGCTATGACGAAATGGAGTACGCGCGACTTGCCGCGAAGCATTTCAAGACCGATCATCACGAATATTACGTCACGCCCGCAGATGTTGCCGAAGCCATTCCAAAAATTGCTCAGGTTTACGATCAGCCGTTTGGCAATTCGTCGGCGGTACCGACCTATTTTTGCGCGCGGTTTGCGCAACAAGACGGCATCGAGTTGCTGCTCGGAGGCGATGGTGGCGACGAACTCTACGGGGGGAACGAGCGTTACGCCAGGCAACATGTATTCGCCCATTATGAGCGTGTGCCTGCCTCCCTGCGGCGGGGCGTTATCGAGCCCGCTTTGCTGGGTTTACCGGGCATCGACAAGATCATGCCGCTGCGAAAGGCGAAGAGTTACGTGCAGCAGGCGAAGGTACCGATGCCCGCCCGCATGGAAACTTATAATTTGCTGGACCGCTTCGGTGTTGGCCAAGTGTTGTCACCGGATTTCTTAGAAAAGGTTGCGACCGATGGGCCGCTTCGCCATCTTTCGGCCGTTTATAATGGTGCGCATGCTTCATCAATGATAAATCGCATGCTGGCGCTTGACTTCAAGTTAACACTGACGGACAACGATTTGCCGAAAGTCTCGCGCATGTGTGAGTTGGCCAGGGTGAATGTTGCCTATCCGATGCTCGACGATGGTGTGTTGGATTTTTCGTTACGGCTCGCACCGGGTTTGAAATTGAAGGGCACCAAGTTGCGTTACTTTTTTAAGGAAGCGCTGCGCGGGTTTCTGCCGGACGCGATCATCACCAAACCGAAGCACGGCTTCGGCCTGCCGTTCGGACCCTGGCTGCGGGACTACCGGCCGCTGCAGCAAATCGCCTACGGAAGCCTGGAACAACTGGGCGACCGCGGCATCATCCGAAAAGAATTCACGCGCGAACTCATCAACATCCACCGCGTCGGCCACGCCAGTTATTACGGGACGATGGTGTGGGTACTGATGATGCTTGAACTTTGGCTGACACATCATCCTCAAGCGCCAAAACGATAAATAAAGTGTCCCTCATGCAAAAACGCCAGACTAGCCTGCTCTGTGGCATTGAAGCGCTAAAACGCTGGCGTGGAACTTACAGAAAGCGCACAATTTTGGCGTGATTTCTATGAATTTCATGGGGTAAGCGGATGACGCATCGTCGCCGCGCGGATTGGCGGCAGCGCTTCTTCTCCGGCGATGCGCGGCTTTATGACCGGCTTGAGTACGACTTGCCCGCGAATGTATTGAAACCCGACCTCGGTATGGGGTAGCAGACCCGCTTTTTCGCGCATGGCTCGACAGAAGCGATGATGATCAATTGGAGGCAGCACCATGCTTATAAAGAATCTCTTTCTGCCACCGGAACTGGCGGAGTTTGCTGAGGAATTCACTCAGAAACCGAAGGCAGATTTGGAAGAGTACTTCTGCTATAACCAAGTTCGTCGTTCCGGCGCACTCCGGAATCAAGCGTTTATCCTCGCAAAGACACTAGGTCGCCGCCATGCTGGGGACGATGGTTACCGTTTAACTCTGATAAAAGAACAATGGATCTTCTGAATTTATTTCACGCCTTTATCTTGGGCATCGTCGAAGGCACGACGGAATTTTTGCCAGTTTCGAGCACAGGTCACCTCATTATTGTCGGCGATTGGCTGGGCTTTAACGACGACAAGGGCAAAGTGTTCGAGATCGTGATTCAGCTCGGTGCGATCTTGGCGGTGGTGTGGGAATACCGCGTAAAGATCGCCAGCACGATTTCAGGCTTGTCGTCGAATTCCAGCGCGCAGCGCTTTACTATCAATCTCCTCATCGCATTCCTGCCAGCGGCGATTCTCGGATTCCTGTTCATCAAGAAAATCAAAGCGTATTTGTTCAACCCCATAAGCGTCGCCATCGCCTTGATTGTCGGCGCCTTCATCATATTTTGGGTCGAGCGCCGCGCGCGCACGCCGCGCGTTAATGACGTGGACGACATGACGGTGCGCGATGCGTTGATGGTGGGCTTGGCTCAGGCGGTGTCGCTGATCCCCGGCACCTCGCGCGCGGGAGCGACGATTATTGGCGGCCTGCTCTCGGGGCTGTCACGTAAGACTGCGACAGAATTTTCGTTCTTCTTGGCAATCCCAACCATGTTCGCCGCGACGTTTTACGATGTGTTCAAACATCGGGATTTGCTTCACGCGAACGACCTGCCGATGTTTGCCGTCGGTTTCGTGACTTCTTTTGTCGCGGCGCTGATCGCCGTGCGGGCGCTGATACGCTTCGTCTCAAGCCATAACTTCAATGGCTTCGCGTGGTATCGATTGATATTCGGAACGCTGGTGTTGCTGTATTTCTGGAACCGGGTATAGCGGCCTACCGACCTTGTCATTCCCGCGCAAGCGGGAATCAATTGGGCGGCGAAAAAATGGATTCCCGCTTGCGCGGGAATGACAAGAGATTAGGGTTGGGCGGCTATATCTCCACCATTTCGAAATCCTCCTTGCGCGCCCCACACTCTGGGCAAACCCAGTTAGGCGGCACTTTCTCCCAAGGCGTTCCCGGCTCGATGCCGTCTTCTGGAACGCCATCCGCCTCGTCGTATATCCAACCGCATATGAGGCACATGTATTTCTTGTCGACCACTGCTATATTCATGGCGAAATTCGCTTTGAGTTAAAATGGAGGCTTGAGGCCAAATTAAAGCCCCACATCATAAGCGCTGCCGCCTTCCTTATCAACCGTCACCGGACTTCCCATGCGCGCCCCTCCTCCTGCTGTTTTGGTATTCGCTGCTAATGATCCCAGCGGCGGCGCGGGCATCCAAGCGGATATCCTCAGTCTTGCGAGCATCGGCTGCCATCCATTGCCCGTGATCACCGGTCTCACCGTGCAGGATTCCTCGCGCGTCGAGGCGCTGCTCGCCATGGATGCGAAGTGGGTGGACGATCAGGCGCGCTGCATTTTGGAAGACATGCCCATCGCCGCGATCAAGCTTGGACTATTGTGCAGCGTCGAGATTATCGCCACCATCGCGGAGATCGTGTCGGACTATCCCGACGTGCCGTTGATTCTCGATCCGGTGCTCGCCAGCGGCGGCGGTGACGAGTTATCGAGCAACGACATGATCTCGGCGTTGAACGAATTGATCTTACCGCAAACCACGTTGATCACGCCCAACACCTTCGAAGCGCGCCGCCTCGCGCAGGACATCGCCGGTACCGATGACGAGTTGGATTTTCCCGATTGCGCGAAACATTTGCTGGAAACCGGTTGCGAATACGTGCTAATCACCGGCACGCACCATCACACGCCGGAGGTAATCAACACGCTATACGATAAAACCGGCATCGTGCGTGCCGATGCGTGGCAGCGTCTGCAAGGCAGCTATCACGGTTCCGGCTGTACGCTGGCATCGGCGTGCGCGGCGCTCATCGCACAGAACGACGATCTTTCGGAAGCCGTGCGCGAAGCTCAGGAATATACCTGGCAAACCTTGCAAGCAGGGTTTCGTCCCGGCATGGGCCAGTTCATCCCTGATCGGATGTTTTGGGCACGCGATGAGGAGCACAATGGCGAAACTCATTAACGGCCTTTACGCGATTACGCCGGAAACGAGCGACAGCAATCGCTTATTGCGCGATGTCGAAGCGGCGCTGCGCGGCGGCGCGAGTATGTTGCAGTATCGCGCTAAACACCTGGCGGCGAATCTGAAAGCCAATCAAGCGCAAGCCTTGCAGTCATTGTGTAAAAAATATCGCATACCGCTGATTATCAACGACGATGCGGCGCTCGCGGCAAGCATGTCTGCAAGCGGCGTCCACCTTGGCTCGCAGGATATGCCAATCGGAGAAGCTCACCAGTCCTTGCTCTCCGGCATGTTCGTTGGTGTATCTTGTTACGATCAGTTAGCACTCGCAATCGAAGCGGAGAAGAACGGCGCGGACTACGTCGTATTCGGGAGTTTTTTTCCGTCGTCGACGAAACCGAACGCCGTGCGGCCTGCGCTGGATTTGTTGCGCGAAGCGAAGCAGCAACTCTCCTGCCCGATTGTCGCGATCGGCGGCATCACGTTGGAAAACGCGCCGTCGTTGATTGAGGCGGGCGCCGATGCCATCGCGGTGATTAGCGCGCTGTTTGACGCGCCGGACATCGAAGGCGCCGCAAGAAAATTTGCTCAACTTTTTAATCGAGATAAGAAGCATGCCGTCGCGTAACGAAACGCTGTTCGAGCAATCCCAGAAATTCATTCCCGGCGGCGTGAACTCGCCGGTGCGCGCCTTCCGCGCCGTCGGCGGCACGCCGATATTTTTTCAGCGCGGCAAAGGCGCCTATCTCTACGACGCGGACGGCAAGGAATATATCGACTACGTCGGCTCTTGGGGACCGATGATTTTGGGTCACGCCCATCCGGAAGTCATCGCGGCTGTGCAGCGTGTGGCGGAAAATAGTTTGAGCTTCGGCGCGCCGACGGAAACGGAGTTGGAGATGGCGCAGTTACTGTGCCAAATGCTGCCGAGCATCGAGCAAGTGCGCTTGGTAAGTTCCGGCACCGAAGCGACGATGACCGCGATTCGCCTCGCGCGCGGCCACACCGGCCGCAACGCCATCATCAAATTCGAAGGCTGTTACCACGGCCACGGCGATGCGTTGCTGGTAAAAGCGGGCTCCGGCGCGTTGACGTTCGGCAATCCCAGTTCCGCGGGTGTGCCACCGGAAGTCGTCGCCCACACGCTGGTGCAGGACTACAATAACACACAGCAAATCAAAGACACCTTTGCGAAAATGGGCGAGCGAATCGCCTGTGTGATCGTCGAGCCCGTCGCCGGCAACATGAATTTACTCATTCCCAACGCCGAATTTTTGCAGACGTTGCGTGAGCTTTGTACCAAGCATGGAACGGTGTTGATTTTCGACGAGGTGATGACGGGTTTTCGCGTCGGACCCCAAGGCGCGCAAGGTCATTTCAACATCACGCCCGACATCACCACCCTCGGCAAAATCATCGGCGGCGGTTTGCCCGTCGGCGCATTCGGTGGCCGCCGCGACATCATGGCGAAGCTCGCGCCACTTGGCCCCGTATATCAAGCGGGCACGTTGTCCGGCAATCCCGTCGCCGTCACCGCGGGACTTACGACTCTAAGGATTTTGCAACGCGATCCGAGTATCTACACCAAGCTGGAGGCCAATACCAGAGCCATTCTTCAAGGCATAACCGAGGTTGCCAAACAAGCTGGCGTGGCACTTTCAAGCGCATCCATCGGCAGCATGTTCGGCATTTTCTTCCGCGCCGAGGCGCCGCGGACGTTCGCCGAAATGATGGAGTGCGATAAGGATCGTTTCAACAAATTCTTCCACGCGATGTTGAAGCAAGGCATTTACCTTGCGCCGTCAGCGTTTGAGGCGGGGTTTGTGTCGGCGCAACATGGGGCAAAAGAAATCGAAAAGACGGTCGCTGCGGCGAAACAAGCGCTGACCGCGTAGATCCCTAAAACTTGTCATACTGAGCCCTTCGCTCCGCTCAAGGGTAAACTCCGCGACGAAGGATCTGTTGTGGCTTTTCGGCCCAGCAAAAGCAGGTCCTTTGCTGCGCTCAGGATGACAACCATGTGGCCAACTTCGCCGATCCGTTCGGTCATGGTTTTTGTTTGATCGAAATTGTCGCACGCGGCTATGGCGAAATCGGTGAAGATTAATTTACTTTTCAACCCACACGAAAGCGCCATGGAAGAAAATCGCATCTACAACATCAACATCGCGTCCCTGGAGGTGCTGCCCACGCCGGGCGACATTAAGGCGGCGCTGCCGCTTTCCGCTCGCGCCGAAAAAACCGTATTCGAAGCGCGCTTGACCGTTGAACAGATTCTCGATCGGCGCGACCCGCGCTTGCTGGTCGTCGTAGGGCCTTGTTCGGTGCACGATCCGGTCGCGGCGATGGACTATGCCCATCGCTTGAAACGGCTTGCCGGCGAACTCGGCGATACAATGTTCGTCGTCATGCGGGTGTATTTCGAAAAGCCGCGCACTACCACCGGCTGGAAAGGCATGATCAACGATCCGCACATGGACGATTCCTTCGAGATCGAAGAGGGTCTGAAGAAAGCGCGAACGCTGTTGCTCGACATTGCGGAACTCGGCTTAGCCGCGGGCACAGAAGCGCTCGATCCCATGAGTCCGCAGTATTTGTCGGACCTCATTTCTTGGAGCGCCATCGGCGCGCGCACCACGGAATCGCAAACCCATCGCGAAATGGCGAGTGGTTTGTCGATGCCTGTCGGATTCAAGAACGGCACCGACGGCGCCTTGCAAGTGGCGATCAACGCCATGCTCTCGGCGCGGCGCGGCCATAGTTTCCTCGGCATCAATAATCGGGGCCAAGTTGCGGTGGTGCGCACGAAAGGCAACACGTACGGCCATATGATTCTGCGCGGCGGCAGTAAACCCAATTACGACGCGGCGTCTATCGCGTTAGCTGAAGCAGCGCTAACCAAAGAAAAACTGCCCAACAACATCGTCATCGATTGCAGTCACGCGAATTCCAGCAGGGATCCGTCGCGGCAACCGCAAGTGCTTGACGACGTGGTGAAGCAGATGGTCGACGGCAATAAATCGATCGTCGGCGTGATGCTAGAGAGCAATATCCACGCGGGGAATCAAGCGATTCCCGAGGATTTGTCGCTGCTGCGTTATGGCATTTCCGTCACCGACGGTTGTATCGATTGGCCGACGACGGAGGCAAGTTTACGCAGCGTGAAGGCGGCGCTCTGGACCGTGCTGCCAACCCGCTAAAACAGTTACTGCAAACCCGAAACATACTCCGCCAATGCTTCCATCTGTTTGTCGCTCAAACGACTTGCGATGGTGCGCATCATTGCGGCGTTGTCGTTGGCGCGCTCGCCAACTTTGAAGGCTTTGAGCTGCGCCAGGGTGTATTCCTTCATTTGGCCCGCGAGGCGCGGGTATTGGGCGGGGATGCCCGCCCCGCTTGGGCTGTGGCAGCCTGCGCAGGCGGGGATGCCCGTTTGCGCGTCGCCACCGCGATAGATTTTTTGGCCCGCGTTGACCAACGCCTGGTCGCGGGCGAAGCCGGGACGCGGCTTTTGAGCAGCATAATAGGCGGCGACGTTTTTCATGTCTTCGTCGGTGGCCAATGTCGCGACCATGCCCTTCATGATCGCGTTGTTCCGCTCGCCGGACTTAAAGTTCATCAACTGCTTGGTGATATACTGCGCGTGCTGGCCGGCCAGATTGGGATTGACCGCGATGGCGCTGTTGCCATCGCCGCCATGACAGGCGGCGCAGATCACCGCCGCCGCTTGGCCCTTGGCGAGATCGGCTTTGGCCGTCGCGCCGCCTCCCGCGAATACCGAGACCACGCTCAACGTTAATCCGAATCCGATTATCATAGCCCACTGCTTACTCATGAATTGGTCCTTAAGGCTGTGCCTAACGAATAGAACCGCGAATTTTACACGAGTTCCCTTTCGGCACGCCACAGTGGTATTTCCCAATGTCTCTGTTTAACTCAGCGACCTATTTCCGTTCCGCCCACAATTTGGTGGATTTGCCACCGGACGTCGGCGCGGAATTGGCCTTCGCCGGCCGTTCCAACGCCGGAAAATCCAGCGCGATCAATACCATCACCAACCAGAATAAGCTCGCCTTCGTCAGCAAGACCCCGGGGCGAACGCAAATGATCAATTATTTCGCAATGCCTAACCAGCGTTATCTAGTCGACTTGCCGGGCTATGGCTATGCCGGCGTGCCGCTCGAACTCAAGGCCCATTGGGGCGAGTTGCTGTCGGCCTATCTCGGCACTCGGCGCGGCCTGGTAGGATTGGTCATCATGATGGATAGCCGTCATCCGCTCACGGAACTCGATCAGCGCATGCTCGGATGGTTCAGCCCGCGGGAAAAGCCCATCCGCGTATTGCTCACGAAGTCTGATAAACTTTCGAAGAACGACGCGGCGGCGGCTTTGAGCAAAGTGCGAACGATCCTAGCTAACGAGTTTCCGCAGGCGAGCGTGCAGCTTTTCTCTAGTTTTAACAAACAAGGCGTGAACGATGCCGAAGACTGGATCGCCACGCTGTTCGGTATGGAGTTGCGGCAACGCGCCGCAACTCCAAATAAAAACCCCCGACAAAAGGGGAGTAAAGTCGGGGGCCAAGCAAAGCCTTAATTTGATTAAGGCACCCGCTCAGGGAGGAAAAGCGGGAGATGATATTGCTACCATCTATACGTATGACCTTACTGTGCCGCAAAAAGTTCCTGCCCGTTCCATCACACCTTATCAACTCTCTCCGATATGAACATTCTTGGCCAATTCCCGCAAAAGCGTATGCGCCGCGTGCGTAGGGACGACTTTTCCCGTCGCATGGTGCGCGAGCATCGCTTGTCGGTGGATGATTTTATCTACCCGGTCTTCGCCATTGAGGGCAATAATCGCACCGAATTGGTGCCTTCCATGCCCGGTGTGGAACGGCTGACCTTGGATCGCTTGCTGCTCGTGGCCGAAAAATGTCTAAAACTGGGTGTGCCCGCCATGGCTCTATTTCCAGTGATCGACCCGGCATTAAAAACTTTGGACGGCAAGGAGGCGATGAATGCCAACGGCTTAATCCCGCGCGTGGTCGTGGCGCTTAAGCAACATTTTCCGGAATTGGGCGTGATGACCGACGTGGCACTGGATCCCTACACCAGCCACGGCCAGGACGGCGTGATCGACGACTCGGGCTACATCATCAACGACGTGACACTGGAAATTCTATGTAAGCAGGCGCTCACTCAGGCACAGTCTGGCGTCGATATTGTCGCTCCATCTGACATGATGGACGGTCGCATCGGCGCGATCCGCAAGGCATTGGACGAGGCCAAGTACATCCACACCAAGATCATGGCCTATTCCGCCAAGTACGCCTCGGGCTTCTACGGCCCGTTCCGCGACGCCGTCGGCTCCGCCGCCAATCTCGGCGTGGGCAACAAAATGACTTATCAGATGGACCCCGCCAACAGCAACGAAGCCCTGTGGGAAGTGGGCCTGGACCTGCAAGAAGGGGCGGACATGGTGATGATCAAGCCCGGCATGCCTTACCTCGACATCGTCCGCCGGATAAAGGACGAATTCCAGGCGCCGACCTTTGTCTACCAAGTGAGCGGCGAATACGCCATGTTGCAAGCGGCCTTCAAGAACGGTTGGCTGGAGGAGAGGAAATGCGTGTTGGAGTCGTTGCTCGCCTTCAAGCGCGCCGGGGCGGATGGAATTTTGACCTATTTTGCATTGCAGGCCGCCGAATGGCTACAGACTTAGCGCTCCCGGCGATATGCCGGGACAGCTAAGCAGGACAAGACTTCCAGGCGAGGGTATTTATAGCCTTCCTAGTGACGAATTGGCGTCGTTAGCAGCGCATGCTTAGCCCCAAACGATTGTAATTGGTAGTTCAATTCAAGGTTCGCAATTGACATAGCGCCCTGAAAGCCAATGCCAGCAAGGCTTCCAGGCAATACATGGCTGCGATCAAGTATCCATGAGGCGTTCCGGCATAGTGGCCACTAAAGCTTTAACTTCGGCGAGCTTTGCGCGCTGGACCGGGCGGCCGTCGGCTTGATACTTTTGCATCACTCGTTCAACGTCGCGCTCGAAAACCGCCGCGGAAATGGCGGCGCCGTCCTGTTCAAGCCGATACACCGGGACTGCAGTTGGGCGATCGCTAAGTTTGAAGTTACGGGTTTCGAGCTCGAACGGATATCTTTCGTTGAGCAGAAAAATTTCGAACTCTTTCGCGCTGTCCGCAAACAAGTGCAGATTGATATCTGAGTGCTCACCGGCGGTGCCGGTCAACACCGAGCCCACCAGATAGGGATTGAACGCGGCGAAGCGCAACATGATTTGGATCGCAATCTGGCGTAAGTCGCGCAGAATCGCAGGCTGTTCCTGGGCTTGGTACAAGGATTGATACGTTTTGAGCGCGGCTTCGATTTCCTGGTTGTCCGGTAGTTCGCGATTATCCGAAACGCCCGCTTGGCGCGCCGCTTTGCGCTTAGCGGCGCCGAAATCCTGTATGCCGTCCTCCGCCATCAGTCGGGCCGCCAGGTAGGCGAGGTGGCCGCGCATATGGTTATTTCTCCTCATTTCAGAACAACTGGTCTTTGATTTCTTCCGCCGGTTTGTCCGCGTTTCCCTCCTGAATCTCTATTTCTAAAGGGGGCTGCATGGCCGGCACGTTTTCTTGATAGAAGTAGTCATAGATCTTGCCCGGATTCGCCGGATCTTGCTTGCCGGTTTCCGGGTTGATGCCGAGCTGAACAATGCCTTGTGGCGCCTTGGGTACGACTTCGGGCACGCCACGCAACGCCTTCCCCATGTATGACATCCAGATCGGCAGCGCAGCGACCGCGCCGGTTTCTTTGTCACCCAGCGGACTATTGTTATCGAAGCCTATCCAGGCGATGGCCACGAGGGACGGATGGTATCCGGCAAACCAGGCGTCGCGATGTTCGTTGGTGGTGCCAGTCTTCCCGGCGAGATCTTGACGCCCCAGGGCTAGGGCTCTGGTTGCCGTGCCGACGCGGACGACGTCGCGCAACAGACTATTCATCAGAAACGCGTTACGGGGATCAAGCGTCTGTTCCGCGGTTTCGCCCGCAATCACCGGCTTGGCCTGGCTGACTATGTTGCCTTTCTGGTCCAACACTCGTTCGATGAAATAGGGCCGAACTTTGTAGCCGTTGTTCGCGAACACGCAATATGCAGCAGCCATTTGCAGCGGCGAGGCACTGCCGGCCCCCAGGGCCATGGTGAGAAAGGGCGGATGCAGTTTGGGTTCGAAGCCGAAACGGGTGGTGACATAATCCTGGGCATACTGGCCCCCGATGGATTGCATGATGCGTATCGACACCATGTTCTTCGATTTCGCCAACGCGGCGCGAAGACGAATGGGGCCGGAGTACTGATCGTCGAAATTTTTCGGTTCCCACAGTTCGCCGCTCGCGTCGCCCGAATCGACGACCAGCGGCGCGTCGTTGATGATGCTGGCCGTCGTAAAATTTTTCTCCAGAGCGGCGGAATATACGAAGGGTTTGAAACTCGACCCCGGCTGCCGCATCGCCTGGGTGACGTGGTTGAATTTGTTGCGCTGGAAATCGAACCCACCGGCGAGGGCTCGGATAGCGCCATCATTCGGATTCACGGCCACCAACGCGGCTTCGACAGTAGGGAGTTGCGCTATGCTGTAACGCGCTTCATCCACCTTCGTGACGCGAATGATCGCGCCGGGACGCAACCGGACGTTGGGCGCTGCATCGCGATGGAGCGCGGCTTGGGCGAACTTGATGCCCTCACCTTGGAGGGTGATATTCGCTCCGCCCTTCACGAACGCTTGCACGTTGTTGCCTTCTATTTGCGTCACCACGGCGGGTTGCAGTCCACCGCTGGGGTCCCGATCGGCCAGAACTTCGTCCAGGTAGTTTTCGCCTTTCGTCGCGCCGGCCGGCAAATCGACAAAGCCTTCCGGCCCGCGGTAGCCGTGGCGGCGATCGTAATCCAGTATTCCTTTGCGTAAGCTCTGATCCGCAACTTCTTGGTCTTCTTTACGGATCGTTGTAATGACCTTAAAGCCACTTTCGTAGGCCGCCTCACCGTGCGTGTCGAACATGTACTGCCGCACCATCTCCGAAACGTAATCCGCCGGCACCGCGTAGCTCCCCATTGCCTGACGAACCCGCGCGGGCTGCTTGCTCGCCGCTTGATATTGTTCGTCGGTAATGTATTTTAGTTCCCGCATACGGCGTAGGACATAGAGCGCCCGCTGGTTGGCGCATTTGGCATTATTGATCAGGTTGCACTTCGACGGCGCCTTCGGCAAACCGGCCAACGCGGCGACTTCGCTTAGATTGAGCTGATCCAGTTTCTTGGCAAAATAGATTTGACTCGCAGCGGCGAACCCATAAGCGCGCTGACCCAGGAAGATCTGATTGAGGTAAAGCTCGAGTATCTGGTCCTTCGACAGATTCCGTTCTATCTTGAATGCCAGCAGCATTTCGCTCAACTTGCGCGTGATGGTCTTTTCACGGGTCAGGAAAAAATTGCGCGCAACCTGCATGGTGATGGTGCTCGCGCCTTCCCGCCTGCCACCGGCAAACACGTTCGCGAGTGCGGCACGCACCACGCCTAGGTAGTCGACGCCCGAGTGCGCGTAAAAGCGATCATCCTCTGCCGCGAGGATCGCTTTTTTCATCATCTCGGGGACGGTTTCGATTTTCACAATCGCGCGCCGTTCGTCGCCGAACTCACCGATCAGGCTACCGTCAGCGGTGTACACCCGCAGAGGAATACGGGGCTTGTAATCGATTAAGGATTCTAAGCCCGGCAAATTCGGATAAAGCAGCGCCAAAGTCAGCGCGAACACACCTACAGCGACGAGGCCGATCGTTAAAAAAATCAGAAAGGGATAGAGAATCCAGCGACGGGACACAGAACGATGTTTAGCGTGTGCTTTGTCTTTGTAGTTAGCGATTATACCGAGCAACCCCATTTTAAAGTTATTTTTTATGAAAAGCTTTACAGACGCTAGACTTACTGTTAGTATTTAACGTGAATTATTTAAAGTAACTCGATATGCTTAAGGAAAAAATTCTTTCGCAGTTGCAATTCTTGAGTCCAAAAGCGCCGCCTTTGCTGGGCGTGGATATCAGTTCATCCGCGATCAAGATCGTCGAACTCGCGCCTGCCGGCAAGGAAGGCTATCGACTTGAACGTTACGTGATCGAGGGGCTGCCCAAGGACACAGTGGTCGAGGGCAATATCGCAAATCTAGAGGCTGCGGGCGACTCGCTCAGGCGCGCTTGGCGGCGGCTCGGCAGCCGGGTCAAACTTGTTGCCATGGCCTTGCCTGCATCGGCGGTGATCACCAAAAAGGTGATCATACCGGCGACGCCACGCGAAGAAGATATGGAAATACAGATCGAGAGCGAAGCGAACCAATACCTGCCCTTCGCCCTAGATGAGGTAAATCTGGATTTCCAGGTACTAGGGCCGGCGTCCACCGGGCCGGAAGAGGTCGAGGTGCTCATTGCCGCTTCGCGCAAGGAAAAAGTCGAGGATAGGGTGGCAATCGCGGAATCGGCAGGGCTCAAAGCGATCATAATGGATGTGGAATCGTATGCCGCCCAGTCGGCGATAGAACTCGTTGAAAATCAATTACCCGGTAAGCCCTCCGAGCGCATCATCGCGGGAGTCGATATCGGCGCCTCGACCATGCGGATCGCGATGTACAAAGATGGACAAGTGGTATATGTCCGTGAACAGCAAGTGGGCGGCAACCAACTGAATCAAGAAATCGCCCGTCATTTCAACATTGACGTCGATGAGGCGGAGAAAGAGAAAAAAACGGGTTCTTTGCCCGAGGGTTATGTCGCGGAAGTCTTGCAGCCGTTCATGGAGAACCTGTCGCTTGAGATCGCTCGAGCGTTGCAATTTTTCTTCACCAGCACTCAGTACAACAAAGTTGATCATATCCTGTTGGCGGGCGGGAGCGCCATGCTGCCTGGCCTGGCCGATGTTATTTCAGCGCGTACCCAGGTTAATGCGCTAGTGGTTAATCCCTTTTTGCAGATGCAGGTTTCATCCCGTGTAAGTCAGCGCTTGCTTACGCAAGATGCTCCAGCTTTGCTAGTAGCGTGCGGCTTAGCCATGCGGAGATTTGACGCATGATACGGATTAATCTTCTCCCCCATCGTCAAGAGAAGCGGGGCCAGCGTAAGCGCCAAATGGCCGTTGGTGGCATAGCCGCGGCGGGAATCGGTCTTGTGATTGGGTTGCTCGGTCATACCTATTTTTCCGGACGTGTCGACACCCAACGCGCGCGCAATGCCTACCTGACGGAAGAAACCAAGAAACTTGACGAGCAAATCGAAAAAATCAACGGTATCAAAGAACAAACTCAGGATTTATTAGCGCGTAAACAAGTGGTGGAGGGTTTGCAGACCAATCGGTCGGAAGCGGTGCATTTGTTTGATCAATTGGTACGTCAGCTCCCCGAGGGTATGTGGATCAAATCTGTCAAACAAACCGGTCAGGTCGTCAACATTATTGGGTATGCCCAAACCAATGGCCGCATTTCGACTTTGATGCGTAATTTCGACGCGTCGCAGTGGTTGGAGAAACCCGAGCTTGTGGAAATCAAGGCAGTGACCATCAATAACAACCCAATTAGCGAGTTTAGTTTGAACGTTAGGGTCAAGCGGCCCGAAGTCCAGGTCGGTGATGGCCCCGGCAAAGACGGCGGCAAAAAGAAGAAGGACAAGAGCGCATGAATAAGCTGCTGGAACAACTGCGTGCTCTGAACTTCCAAGATATCGGTTCTTGGCCTGTGCCTTTTAAGTTGGGCGGCCTAGTGTTGCTGTTACTGCTAGTTTTGGCTGCCGCGGCTTGGTTCGACTGGAAACCCCAGATGGATGAACTCGCCGCCGCCGAAAACGAGGAAGTACAACTCAAAGGCAAGTTCATGGAGAAAAAAACGCTCGCCGTGAATCTTGAAGCATATGAAAAACGCCTTTCCGATATCGAGCGTGGCTTTGGCACACTGCTAAAGCAATTGCCGAAGAAATCCGAAATGGACGCGCTGTTGACAGACATTAACCAGGCCGGACTGAGCCGCGGCCTGCAATTCGAACTATTCAAGCCCTCGTCAACTGAAACGATCACGGAATATTACGCAGAACTCCCTGTCACGATTAAGGTCACCGGCGATTATCACAGTCTAGGCAACTTCGCGAGCGACGTCTCTAAGCTGCCGCGCATCGTATTACTCAATGATGTCGCCATCTCATCCAGCACGAGTAAAGATAAAGTAGGGCTGCTGGTCATGGATGCGGTCGCAAAAACCTACCGCTACCTTGATGACGAAGAGATCGCAACCCAAGCCAAAGCAAAAAAAGACAAAGAAAAACAGAAGAAGGGGGGTAAGTAATGGCACGAATCTTCCTGTTTTCCTTGATAGCCGTGTTCGTCGCAGCGTGCAGCAGCGAACCGAATGAGGACTTACGCACTTGGGTTAAGGAATCCGGCCAGCGAGTGTCCCAGGGGATTGAGCCGCTGCCGGAAGCCGCGCCTTACGAAGGGTTCACTTACGTAGGAGACGATCTATTTGAGCCATTTAAACCAAGGAAGCCCATCGATCAGAACAAAAAAGATGGCGCAAACAAAGGACCAGACCTTGAGCGCCGCAAGGAGTTGCTGGAGTCCTACCCCTTGGACCAGCTTACTTTCGTTGGAACAATGGAACGAGCCAAAACGAGCTATGCATTAATCAAGGCCGACAATACGATTCATCGGGTCACGGCCGGAAATTTCTTGGGACAGAATTTCGGTCGCATTGTAGCGATTAACGAGACCGAGGTATTGCTTAAGGAAAGTATTCAGGACAGCGAGGGCGAGTGGAAAGAAAGCGAAGCCGCGCTGCAACTGGTGGATGAACTGGAGAAAACGAAATGATGCAAGCGCGCTGCCAATTTTACCGATTTATTCTGGTCCTGCTTAGCGCAGAATTGTTGATGCTTGGCTCAGCGTGGGCGGCAAGTCCGACCAACGGCGGGAATGCCATTCAAGGCATTACAGCGCAGGCTTTGCCGGGCGGAAAAGTCGTCATCAAGTTCACGCTGAAGCAAAAGCTGGCTAACCCGCCAGGCACGTTCTCAGTGAACACACCGCCGAGGATCGCTCTGGATTTCGCCGATACGTCGAACGCCATGGGCAAAAACTCCATGGAGATGCGCGAGGGCGAACTTAGAAATATAAACATCGTCCAGTCCGGCAACCGTACCCGTGTCGTGATGAGCTTAAACCGCTCTGTTCCCTACGAGACCAAAATCGAAGGCAACGCGCTGCTGCTGACGCTACAAGGCGGCGAACAGTTCGCGACCGGTGGCGAGACAGCAACCCGATTCGCCGAGCCCGCCCCGACCGCATCCGGACACAGCATTCGCGAGGTAGATTTTCGTCGCGGCCAAAATGCCGAAGGCCGCGTGGTGATCGACTTATCTGACGCGACGACGGGCATCGATATCCGCCGTCAGGGGCGCAATTTGGTGGTCGAATTCGTTAACGCCAGCCTCGCTAAGAACCTTGAACGCCGCCTCGATGTGCGCGATTTCGGCACGCCGGTGAAGTTTGTGGAAGCAAGATCGTTTGGCACGAATGTTCGTGTCAGCATCGAGCCCGATGGTCAATGGGAACACTCGGCGTATCAGACCGACCGGCAATTCATCGTCGAGGTGAAACGGCTCATCGAGGATCCAAACAAACTCGTTCAGACCACGCAACCAGGCTACGCTGGAGAGAAACTTTCACTTAACTTCCAGAATGTAGAAATTCGGTCAGTCCTGCAAGTGATTGCCGATTTCACAGGTCTCAACATCATCGCCAGCGATTCCGTTCAGGGTAACATCACGCTGCGTCTGAAGGACGTGCCGTGGGACCAGGCCCTGGACATCATTCTGCAGAGCAAAAGTCTGAGCAAACGCAAAAACGGCAACGTGGTATTGATCGCGCCGACGGACGAAGTGAACACCAAAGAAAAGCTTGCCCTGGAGGCGAACCAGCAAATTTCCGAGTTGGAGCAACTTCAAACAGAGAGCTTCCAGCTCAGTTATCAAAAGGCTGAAGATCTCAAGAAATTGTTATCCGATGAGAAGCAGCGCATCCTTTCCAAGAGGGGAAGCGCGGTGTTCGACGGTAGGACAAATACGCTATTCGTACAGGATACGGGTAGCCGGCTGGATGAACTACGCAAGCTGATCGTGAAGATTGATGTGCCGGTGCGTCAGGTTATGATTGAGGCGAGAATCGTGATTGCCGATGATAAATGGAGTAAGCAACTGGGTTTCCGGTTTGGCGGGAGAGGCGGCTATAACAGAAATAACACCAACCTAGGTGTCTCAAGCACTCTCAATCCTTCTTCGACTATTGCCTCGGGAACTAGCACCGCCATAAATGTTTCGGATATTCCCAATGTGAGCGTGCCCATTGCCGGCGCAACTCCCACGGGCTCCATTGCCTTTACCTTGCTCAATATCGGCAGCGGTAACTTGATCGGTTTTGAGTTGCAGGCTTTGGAAGCGGACAAGCGCGGGAAAATCGTTTCTAGCCCGCGAGTGATCACGGCGGACAAACAAAAAGCTGTCATCGAGCAAGGTACGGAAATTCCCTATCAGACTTCTTCAGCAAATGGCGGCACGACCATAAGCTTCAAATCCGCGGTGTTGAGCCTCTCAGTGACGCCGCAAATCACCCCCGACGGACGTGTGATTATGGATCTAGAAGTCAAAAAGGATGCAGTGGGCCAAGTGTTCGCGGGAATTCCTTCGATCGACACCAAGAAAGTATTGACACAGATTCTTGTGGATGATGGTGAGACGGCAGTACTAGGCGGAATCTACGAACAAACCTCCCGGGTTGACACGGAAAAGGTCCCGTTCTTTGGCGACATCCCGTTCGTGGGAAGGTTGTTTAAGCACGATTCGAGAGTCGACGACAAAATCGAGTTGCTGATATTCATTACGCCTAAGATTATTAAAGACACGTTAACGGCGCGATAATTTCCTGCTTCGGACGAGGCGCAAATGTCGTTATCCTCAATAGGCGATTTGCCTCCGACGACTTGAACGCCAAGTGAAAGAACGTCTTTCACGAGCCTAGCGCCATATTGGCTTCTGTTATCCTAATCATTCCGGCCGCGATCAATAAGATCCGGCCGGTTTCATTTGGATAATCCTATTTCATGCTATCCGAAAACTTGTTTCTAATTGGTCTAATGGGCGCGGGCAAAACCACCGTCGGCAAGCTGCTCGCTAGGCACTTGAATAAACAGTTCATCGATTCCGACCACGAAATCGAGAAAAAGACTGGCGTAAAAATAAACGTCATCTTTGAGCTTGAAGGTGAAGACGGTTTTCGCACCCGTGAAGAGGCTATTGTCGACGAACTGACTCACCAGCAAGGCATTGTGCTCGCCACCGGCGGCGGAGTGGTTCTGCGCGAAGCCAATCGTTTGACTTTGCGTAGTCGCGGCACAGTGGTTTATCTACGGGCGAATGCCGAAGATCTTTGGCGCCGCACTCGCCACGACAGGAATCGCCCGCTGCTTCAAACGGAGAATCCGCGCGCCCGGTTACAAGAACTGCTGCTGCAGCGCGACCCACTCTATCGTGAAACCGCCCACCTCATCATGGACACCGGTGAGCAAAACGTCCAAAAACTAGTACGGCAACTGGAACAACAGCTCGCTCAGTTATAATTTGGGGCCGTAAGTTCTCTCCGAATGGCCCCGATGCGCACCCTCACTGTAGACATCAAAGATCAACCCTACCCGATCCACATCGGCCCGGGGCTACTGGATCGCGCCGACCTGATCGCGCCGCATCTCAGCCAAAAACGCGTGGCCATCGTTACCAACACGACGATCGCCCCGCTGTATCTGAATCGACTTAAAACAACGCTTGCAGCCGCAGGCATAGAAAGTATCGAAATTGTGCTGCCCGATGGCGAGCAACACAAGAACTGGCAAACTCTGAATCAGATATTCGACCAGCTTATCGCTCAGCGGTGTGAACGCAAGACCACGTTGATCGCGTTGGGCGGCGGAGTCGTGGGTGATATGACGGGCTTCGCCGCGGCAACCTACCAGCGGGGCGTGCCCTACATCCAGATTCCGACCACGTTACTCGCGCAGGTGGATTCTGCAGTCGGGGGCAAGACGGCGATCAATCATCCTCAAGGTAAGAACATGATCGGCGCGTTTTATCAGCCGAAGTTGGTGCTCGCCGATACTAATACACTAGGTTCTTTACCCAAGCGCGAATTTTCGGCGGGAATGGCAGAGGTCATTAAATATGGTCTGATACGAGATCTACCGTTTTTCGAATGGCTCGAAGCT
>JAYTGZ010000028.1:0-6379 GCA_043733025.1 Pseudomonadota bacterium
GGACAGGCCCTGCATGGACAGCGAAAACCACACCATGTTCGAGCGCTTCAAAGTTACATGCCTTCGGCGAACCGCATGCTCCCCTTAGCCCGATCGCCGGCCAATGACGACGCCGGCACGGGGACGGCAATCGTCACCTTCGTTCCCTGGCCCGGCGCGCTGCTAATTGCAACATGGCCGCCGAGTTGCTCCGCGCGGTCTTGTATGCTCAGCAACCCATAGTGACCGGGCGCCTCTTGCGGCGATTCGGCGAATCCGCAGCCATCATCCGCTACCGTGAGAAGAACCTCTTTGGCGGACTTTATCAACCGTACCGCCACCTCCGTCGCCTGTGCGTGCTTGACGACGTTGGTCAGGCACTCCTGCAGTATGCGGTATAGGCTGGTCTGATAGCTTTCTGGCAGATCCTCAAATTCGCCTTCAGTCGTGAAGTCGATGCAGACACCGCTCGCCTCTTCAATCTCGTGCGCCAGTATTTTGGCGGCCACGCCAACGCCGAAATCGTCCAGCGCCAAGGGGCGAAGATCGGCGATGATGCGGCGTATTGAAGTACCCGTGTTGTCGAGAATATCGCCCATCTGCCGGACAATGCCAGTGAGAGCTTCGTCGCCGCTCCAGCGCCTCAGGATACGGCTCACATGCACGCGCAACACCGTCAGATCTTGACCCATCTGGTCGTGGAGAGCGTAGGCAATGCGTTTTTGCTCCGCTTCGATATCCGCCCGTAACTTTGCGCTCATCGCGCGCAGCGTTTCGTTTTGGCGGCGAAGCTCGTCTTCCACCCGCGAGGAGATGTCGCTCGCGAAACCAAACACGCCCTGCACGCCCGCGGCGCCGACATCCGGAACGAAACTGGACTGTACATAGCGTTTCTCTTTGCCGACCGCGTGGTTTTCAAAAGTGACGGTTTCGCCGCGGAGCGCGCGTTCGAAAGGTTCCTTGACTCTCTCATAGGCCGTGGAGCCAACCAGTCCCTTGATCGTCAGGCCGATCACGCGCTCGCGGGGTTTCCCGAACCAGCGCTCGTAGGTCTGGTTGACCATTAAATAACGCCCGTTTCGATCGATATAGCTGATGAGCGCCGGCGAAGCGTCGATTAGGGTTCGCAACCGTTGCTCACTCTCCACAAGCGCTTGCTGGCCCGCCGCAAGGCGGTCGCGATCGGTGCGAGCCTCGAACAACGCCAGCACCACGTTGGCGAGCTGCCGCAAATTGTCGATCTGGCCGGAAGACAGTTCACGAGGAACTCGATCGATTACACAAAGCGTTCCTACGCCGTGGCCGTGCCGATTAATGAGCGGCATGCCGGCATAGAATCTGATTTTGGGCTCTCGTGACACCAAGGGGTTGTCGGCGAAGCGCGAATCGTTGAGCGCGTCGGCGACGATAAAGGGTTCCGCTTGCAGGATCGCATGGGCGCAAAACGCCACGTCTCGGGGGGTTTGACCGACGCCCGGCAGGCCGTGACTCGACTTGAACCACTGCCGATCCTGGTCCACCAAGCTGATCAGCGAAATGGGCACACCGGCCAACTGCGCGGCCACCGCCGTGATCCCATCAAATACAGTTTCGGGTGGCGTGTCGAGCAGACGATACTCCGCCAGGGAGCTTAACCGGGCGGTCTCGTCATGGGGAAGATTTGCAGTCTGCATGTTCTCGGATGTCGCGAGGGTGGTTTTGTCTCCCGTTCCCCATTCAACCCGGCAATAGGCTCGCGTGAGCGAACACCGGGCACATTCCTCAACCGTGCTCGTTGGCCGCGCTCCACCGCCCAGCCTTGGATTAGGCCAATACTGTCTCGCTACTTAGCGGGCGCTACGGCCTCGGGCGGCCATCACCCGAGGCCCCCTTAGCCTGGCGGCGTTTCTGACACTCCGGTGCTCACACTCGTCTCCTGGCCATCGCGCTACTAAGTCCGCGCCGCGGTTATGCGCACACCAACCGCGACATCCCGCAGCACGAACATGCATCGACAACCTTTAACGTTTAAACGCTGGATGCAGTGGGTTGCTACTATCTACATAGGGATGCGAAGTAGCGGCGGCACCGACGCCGACCCAACCTGTGTCGCGTGTCGATAAACCATAGTTTGGATGCAACGGGTTATTGTCTACGTACGTTACGTTGTCGGAGACGATCGGATCAAACTTCATATAGCAAATGCCAAGTTGAATTGCATCGCGCTCGGATATGCCCGGATGGGGTTGGTGCGATTTCATTATTTGCATGCCCGCCTGTGCGGACGGAATCGCGGCGAGCGAAGCCGCCAACGCTGCTGATAAAATCAGACTGACTCTCTTCGTGTTCATTTTTTGAACTCCGTTACGAGGGACACGGATCTAAACATCGCTCCGTGCTTGCGACTCGCCACATAAGCCACCCAGAGACGACTCAACCCGGAGCGGATTAGGAAGCATACCATCGCAATATAGCAAGCGGACGATGACAGGAAAATGACATCTCGATTACATTTCTGTAATGCTCCACCTCGCGCCCGCCATGGAACATGCCGCATTCGACCATGAATGTCACATCGCCGGTTTCCATCAGGTATCTGGAATCGGTCGCCTCGCCCACCGCACTCAATAATTGCAGCCTCACGTTTTTCTCCTTGCGCAGGGCTTAAGAACGCTGCTCCCATATTTCCCGCGGCTTGTATAATCTGTTTCAATCGCCACCCAGGACAGCGCGGTAAACTAATCATGCCGTTATTTTATTCATAAGGAGATAATAATGTTCACGACGATCCTGATCCCAACCGACGGTTCGGCGTTGTCCGAATACGCCGTCAAACAAGCTTTGCAATTCGCCAAATCCATTAACGCCAAAGTGGTGGGATTTCACTTCGAAGAGACGTATCGCGTTTTCGCCGTCGATGCGGAAATGGTGAGCGACACCCGCGAAGTATATGAGCGGGACGTAAAATTGCGCACGGCACTCTACCTCGCCAAGGTTGAGGATATGGCGCGTTCGGCGGGTGTTCCTTGCGAGTGCATCAGCGGCCAGGACAATCATCCGTGGCAGGCGATCATCAAGGCGGCGCAATCCAAAGGTTGCGATCTGATTGCCATGGCGTCCCATGGCCGCCGCGGCATACAGGGACTACTGCTTGGCAGCCAGACCGTGCATGTGTTGACGCATTCGAAAATCCCGGTACTGGTGTTCAGATAATCCTTAGAGACGCAAAAAGACCGGTTATCCGAGGAATTAACTACCCCGCCGCATGCGGCGGCGGTATCGAACACCCAAACCGAAAAACCTCTCGTGGCAAGCTACGGGAAATCGACCCCAAGAGATTAAAATAGCTGAGCGAACAGTATTGCCATCAGCCTGGCGGAGTTTCTGACACGCCGGTGCTCACACTTGACTCCTGGCCATCGCGCTAGTAAGTCCGCGCCGCGGTTATGCGCACGCCAACCGCGACATCCCGCAACACGAAAATGCATCGACAACCTTTAACGTTTAAACGCTGGATGCAGTGGGTTGCTACTATCTACATAGGGGAGCGAAGTAGTGGCTCCGACGCCGACCCAACCTGTGTCGCCTCGCGAAAAACTGTAGGTTGGACGCAACGGGTTATTGTCCACGTACGGTAAGTTATCCGAGTCGATCGGACAATACGTCATGGAGCAAATGCCAAGTTGAACTGCATCGCGCTCGGATATACCCGGATGGGGTTGGTGCGATTTCATTATTTGCATGTCCGCCTGCGCGGATGGAATCGCGGCGAGCGAAGTCGCCAACGCTGCTGCTACAATCAGACTGATTCTCTTCGTGTTCATTTTGTGAGCGCCGTTACGAGGGATACGGATCCAAACATCGCTCCGTGCTTGCGACTCGCCACATAAGCCACCCGGAAACAACTCAACCCGGAGCGGATTAGGAAGCGTACCATCGCAAGATAGCAAGCGGACGATGACAGGAAAGTGACATCTCGATTACATTTCTGTAATGCAGGCGGTGCGAGAAAAAACAGGTATCGTAGTTCGGTAACGGCGTAATTCTGACGAACTGACTTCATGCGCATACTCATTGTCGAAGACGAGAAGAAGACTGTGCACTATCTGAAGAAAGGTCTCACGGAGAATGGTTTCGTCGTCGATATAGCGGCCAACGGCGATGACGGCTTGCACTTGGCGCTCACCGGCAACTACGAGTTGGTGGTTTTGGATGTGATGTTGCCGGGGAAAAACGGCTGGCAAGTTCTCGCCGAACTAAGGCGCGTCAAGCAAACCCCCATATTGTTCGTGACCGCGCGCGATCGCGTTGAAGACCGGGTCAAGGGCCTGGAACTGGGCGCTGATGACTATCTGGTCAAACCATTCGCTTATTCCGAGTTCTTGGCTCGCGTACACGCGCTAATTCGGCGCGGAAAGGTCATCGAGCCCGATATTTTTCGGGCGGCTGACCTGGAAGTGGACCCGGTGCGGCGAACCGTCACCCGCGGCGGCGCTCGCATTGCCTTGACGCCGAAAGAGTTCGCCTTGCTGCTGCTACTGCTGCGCCATCGCGGCGAGGTGTTGACCCGCACGCTTATAGCCGAACAGGTGTGGGACATCAATTTCGACAGCGATACCAATACAGTTGACGTCGCCGTGCGGCGGCTGCGGGCCAAGGTCGATGATCCATTCGATGCCAGGCTCATTCATACGGTGCGCGGCGTTGGTTACGTGCTAGAGGAACCGACAACGTGAACCGTCTTGTGGAACGGCTAAAAAACGCCTCTCTGTCCAACAGGTTCAGTTTCTTGTTCGGACTGGTGTCGTTCTTATTGCTGGTGGCCGTCGCTGCGTTTCTCTATCGCTCACTCGTTGCCGAGCTCACCAAGCGAGAATACGTGGAGTTGGCAAGCGAGATGGATTTAGTGCGAAATCTGCTCCGCGGTGTGGATGATCTGCACTCGCTCGCTACGGATAGTGCGCTGCAGCGTACGCCGCTCGACCAAAGGAGGCTGCATCTAAAGCTTCTGAACCGCACTGGCCAAGTCTATTTCACCTCCTCATCTCTGGAAGTTCCACCCACGGTTTTTAACGTTCCGTTCGACACCGGACAGGCGACCCCTGTGAGCATCCAATGGGCATCTGATCCGCACCGGCACTATCAAGCCATATCGGCCTGGACCGCGGATCGAAAGGGCCAGCCGCTGTTGGTTGTGCTGGTCGTCGAAACTTCGCCGGTGAGTTCGTTACTTGCCGATTATCGTCGTACGCTCGCCGTGACCGTGTTGGTCGGAACCATGGCGGCGGCGGCGCTTGGCTGGTTCGTATCCAGGCGCGCACTGCGTTCACTTTATCGTCTCGCGACCAGCGCTGAAGGGATCTCGACCAGCCGGTTGAACCAGCGGTTATACACGGCAAGCGGACCAGCGGAGTTGCGCTCATTCGCATCGGCCTTTAACGCCGTACTCGAGCGGATCGAAGATTCCTACCAACGGCTGAGCGATTTCTCCTCGGATCTGGCCCATGAACTGCGCACGCCGATCAATAATCTTTTGCTTCATACCCAGGTCACGCTGTCCCGCAACAGAACGGCGGATGAATACCGTGACCTGCTGGAATCCACTCTTGAGGAATACCACCGCCTATCGCGCATGGCCGCGGACATGTTATTCATTGCGCGTTCGGATAACGCGAAAACCTATGTTGATCTGAAGCCGCTAAACGTACGCGCCGAGGTCGACAAGGTCGTGGAGTTTTTCGAAGCGCTCGCCATCGAACACAACGTTCGCATCGTTTGCCGCGGAGAAGCGACGCTCCAAGCGGATCGATCGCTGCTGCAACGGGCGATCGTAAACCTGCTGTCGAACGCGCTGCGCCACGGCCCGCCCGAGACCAACGTGACGGTGGAGGCCGGTTGCGACGCCGGAGGCGTGGTGGAGATTCGCGTGCATGACCAGGGGTCCGGCATCGCGCCGGAGGAATTGGATCGCGTCTTCGATCGCTTCTATCGTGTGAGCGAAGCGCGTCACAACTCCCACGAGGACTCTGGCCTCGGCCTGGCCATTGTAAAGTCGATCATGCGGCTTCACGGCGGCAGCGCCTCTGTTACCAGTCAACCGGGCGAGGGTACGACGTTCACCCTGACGTTCCCCCCTCGACAGACGGGAAAATAGCGCTCAGCGTGGACTCGGCGCCGGTAGGCGGACACCAAACAGGCGATGTGCCCAGCCATCATTGAGCACAACGGCCCGGGTTGCGCGGACGGACGGCGGGAAGAGACAGGGCGCGGTGCGCAGTAGTAAGGTGGAACCGCAAGGCCGCTGCGATGGCCGGTTTATTATCCTAGAAACGGCAGTTGAACGCATCCGAGTGTGCGATTGCCGAGCCGTCTGGCTAGGCGCGACGACGCGGCAGGGCTGTCCCCTGCAAGGAGGAGCAAC